>DASVNC010000048.1:0-12186 GCA_036384055.1 Parvibaculum sp. | reverse complement strand
GCGGCGGAGAGCGTCATGACACATCCATTCAGCGGCGGATGCCAATGCGGCGCGGTGCGCTATGACGTCAGCGCCGAACCGATGGCGGTGTTTCTCTGCCATTGCCGCGCCTGCCAATATGAATCCGCCGGTGGTCCTTCGGTCGTCGTCATGGTGCCGCGGCCGGCCTTCAAACTCAGCGGAACGCCCAAGGGGCACACCGTCACGGCCGGCAGCGGCCACCCTTCGACGCGGCGCTTCTGCGGCACATGCGGGACGCCCATTTTCGGCGAACCATCGTCGGCGCCCGATCTCGTCATGATCCGCGCCGGATCGATGGACGATCCGAGCTGGCTCAAACCCGATGCGACGATCTGGGTTTCGCAGGCGCAGCCCTGGGCGCCGATCGCCGACGACCTGCCGAAGTTCGAGGGCAATCCCCGGATGTAGCCGGGTGACGCAAGGTCAGGCTCCGCAAAGCGCCCGTCCGGCGGCGAGCCTTTTGAAATTCCGCACCGCGCGATAGGCTTCCTCCCAAGAATGAAGAATGACGGGAGGACGTGATGCCTGCACCCTTTACCGGCGGATGCCTTTGCGGCGCGATCCGCTATGAGGTCAGCGCCGAGCCGGTGGCTTTTCTGCTCTGCCATTGCCGCGACTGCCAGTATGTGTCGGGCGGCGAGCCCGCCGCCGTCGTCGTCGTGCCGCGCGACGCGCTGAAGATCGCCAAGGGGACGCCCAAGGGCTTTTCGGTCAAGGGCGACAGCGGCAAGCAGGTGACACGAAAATTCTGCGCCGAATGCGGGACACCGCTTTTCAGCGATGTCGAAGCGAACCCGGATATCTGGGTGGTCAAGGCGGGCTCGATGGACGATCCGAGCTGGCTGAAGCCCGGCGTCGTCGTCTACACCGCGTCGGCCCAGCCCTGGGCGCATATGGACCCGGCGCTGCCGCAATTCGCCAAGACGCCTGGCTGAAACAAGAACCCATCGGACAGGGGAGAAAAACATGGCGATCAACTATGAAAATCTGATGGCGTCGAAAGCGGCGGGCCAGGAATTCGAATATGGCGACCGCGAAACGATGCTTTACGCGCTCGGCGTCGGCTTCGGACGCGATCCCATGAACACGAAGGAACTTCCCTTCGTCTATGAGAAGAGCCTGAAGACCCTGCCGACGCAGGCGACCGTCATCGCCTGGGGCGCGGGCGGGATGCGCGACAGCGGCATCAATTATCTTCTCGTGGTTCACGGCGAGCAGAAGCTGATACTGCACAAGCCCCTGCCGACGGCCGCGAAGATCAGCGTCGACAGCGGCGTTATCGGCGCCTGGGACAAAGGCAAGGACAAGGGCGCGATCATCGTCACCGAAAGCGTCATCAAGGAACGAACGACCGGCGACAAACTCTGCACGCTGCAATCGACGATCTTCGCGCGCGGCGACGGCGGCTTCGGGGGCCCGCGCGAAGGCGCGCCCGAGCCGCACAAGATTCCCGACCGCAAGCCCGACATGACGGTCGACGCCGATACGCGCCCCGATCAGGCGCTGCTCTATCGCCTCTCGGGCGACCGCAATCCGCTGCATTCCGATCCCGACTTCGCCAAGGCGGCAGGCTTTCCGCGCCCGATCCTGCACGGGCTCTGCACCTACGGCACGACCTGCCGCGCCATCGTCTCGTCGCCGGTCTGCGACTACGACCCGACGAAGATCACGGGCTTCGATGCGCGGTTCTCGTCGCCCGTCTTTCCGGGCGAAACGATTTCGGTCGATCTCTGGAAGGACGGCAACATCGTTTCCTTCCGGGCCCGCGTCGCGGCGCGCGACGTCACCGTCATCAATAACGGCAAATGCACACTGAAAGGCTGAACGGTCAGCCGGCTGCATAGAGACAGGGGGGACTATGGACAGACGTTTGCAGGGACTCTTGATCGCGAACGGCGCGCTGGTGCTGCTTGCGGGCTTCGTCGCAGGCATTCCTTATGCGGGCGCGGCGGCCACGGCGGCGGCGCCCGATGCCGGGGCGGCGGCGGCCGAGGCATTGCGCGCCTGGCACATGGCGCATCTCGAAGGCGTGCTGAACGGGATGCTGATGATCGCCAGCGCCGCGGCGGCGGCGCATCTGGCGCTGTCGAAAATGTCGGAGAAGGTCGTCTTCTGGGGCCTCATCGTTGCCGGCTGGACCAACATTGTCGCCTCCTCGATCTCGGCGATGACGGGCGGCCGGGGCACCGGCGTCACCGGCCTCGACTGGAACACGCTGGACTTCACGATCTTCATGGCAGGCATCGTCGGCGCGGTCGCGGCCATGATCGCGCTGGCCGTGGCGGGGCTTAAAGCCCGGCGCTGACAGCCCCAAAGCTGTCTGGCAGAATTTGCGGCTTATTTGTCGTTTCTGCCAGAGACGGCGGGGGCTAAGGTCGGCATATGACCAAGGCCGACCTTCCCACCCTCCGTCCCACCCTCCGTCCCACCTTGGCCCGCCGCGTGATGATGCTCGGCTATAACGGCGCGCAAGTGCTGGACATTGCCGGGCCGGCGCAGGTTTTCGTCCATGCGCGAGGGGCGGACGGCAAGCCCGCCTATGCGGCCGAGATCGTCGGCCGGACGCCGGGACCGATGCTGACGACGGGCGGCATTTCGCTTCTGCCCGACCGCATCCTGGACGACATTGGCGAGGCCGACCTCGAAGGGCTCGACACCTTCATCGTCTCCGGCGGCATCGGCAGCCGGGCGCTGGCGCAGGACGCCGAGGTGCTCGACTTCATCCGCCGGGCCTCGGGACAGGCGCGGCGCACCGTTTCGATCTGCACCGGGGCGCTGCTGCTCGCCGCCGCCGGTCTGCTCGACGGCAGGCGCGCGGCGACGCATTGGGCCTTCGCCGCCCAGCTGAAGCGCGACTATCCGCGCGTCGAGGTGGATGACGACGCCATCTACATCCGCGATGGAAACATATGGACGTCGGCCGGTGTCACCGCCGGGATGGATCTTGCGCTCGCGCTGGTCGAGGACGACCTGGGGCGCGAGCAGGCGCTGCTGATCGCGCGTCATCTGGTGATGTTCCTGATGCGGCCGGGCGGACAGTCGCAATTCTCGGCGCAGCTTGCGGCGCAGGCTGTGGACGACGAGCGCATCGCGCCCATCTGCGCCCATATCGTCGAAAACCCGCGCGAGCCCCTCACCGTTCCGGCGCTCGCCGAACGCGCGCATATGAGCGAGCGGACATTCGCGCGGCGTTTCGCGGCGGCGACCGGCACGACGCCGGCGCTGTTCGTCGAGCGCGCCCGGCTGGACGATGCGCGGCGACGGCTTTCCGACAGCGCGGCGCCGATCGAAGCGATCGCCCAAGACGCGGGCTTCGGCGGCGGCGAGCGCATGCGCCGGGCTTTTTTGCGGCATCTCGGCGTCACGCCCAATCGCTACCGCGAACGGTTCCAGACCGCGCGGCGGCCTCACCTCATTGCAACGGGGGAACACCAGCATGTCTCGTGAACGCACTATCGGCATTTTGATTTTCGACGAGGTGGAGGAGCTCGATTTCGTCGGGCCTTATGAGGTCTTCACCATGTCGAACGAGATGTTCGCGCGGTCGGAGAATGCGCGCCGCGACAAAGTGGTGCTGATTTCGGAAAGCGGCAAGACGGTCACCTGCGCCAAGGGCATGCGCGTCGAAGCCCATTACGGCATCGCCGATGCGCCGAAGCTCGACGTGCTGTTGGTGCCGGGCGGCATGGGAACGCGGCGCGAGGTGGAGAACAAGCCGCTGCTCGACTGGATCGCGCGCGTCGCGGGCACCTGCGAATGGGTGACAAGCGTCTGCACCGGCGCGATGCTGCTGACCGCCGCCGGTCCGGCGCGCGGCAAGCGCGTGACGACGCATTGGGCCTTTGTCGATGCGCTTCGCAAGCGCGAGGAGGCGAGCGAAGTGCTTGAAAAAGTGCGCTATGTGCGCGACGGCAATGTCGTGACCTCGGCGGGCGTTTCGGCCGGCATCGACATGGCGCTGTGGCTGACCGGGCAGATGCATGGCGAAGACCATGCGCGCGTCACGCAACTCGGCATGCAATACGATCCTGCCCCGCCTTACGCGGCCGCCGTCTAGACTCCTCGACATTAGACGACAGCGCCAAAATCCGGTCTACTTTGGGGCAAAAGAACCCCGGAGGCGTGACCCCATGACCGACAAACACGAGCTCGACCCCGCATTGTTCCGGGCCGAGGCGGTTTCGGCCGAGACCAAGGCCATCAACGACGGCGTCATCAAGATGATGACCGGAATGCCCGAATGGTGGGATGTCGGCGCGCAATCGGTGCGCGACGCGCGGGCGCGCGGCGAAGGCGCGTTTCCAGCCCCCATCCTTTCGCCCCGCGCCCGGACCATAGAGATCGAGGGCAAGGAGGGGCACAAGGTGCCGCTCCGCATCATCGCGCCGGAACGCCCGCGCGGCGTCTATCTGCATATTCACGGCGGCGGCTGGGTGCTGGGCTCCGCAAGCCAGCAAGACCCGATGCTGGAAAAGATCGCCGACAATGCGGGGCTTGCCTGCGTCAGCGTCGATTACCGGCTGGCGCCGGAATATCCCTACCCCGCCGGGCCGGACGATTGCGAGGCGGCGGCGCTCTGGCTCATCAAGAACGCCAAGGCCGATTTCGGCACCGAGGCGCTGACGATCGGCGGCGAAAGCGCGGGCGGGCATCTTGCCGCTCTCACACTCCAGCGGATGCGCGACCGGCATGGTTTCACCGGCTGGCGCGGCGCCAATCTCGTCTATGGCTGCTACGATCTTTCGATGACGCCAAGCCAGCGGGCCTTCGGCAATGAGCGGCTGATCCTCCGGACGCTCGATATCGAGAAATTCTCCGAGGCCTATCTCAAGGGGCAGTCCGACTGGCGAACCGCCGACATCTCGCCGCTTTACGGCAGCGTCAAGAACATGCCGCGGGCGCTTTTCACCGTCGGCACGCGGGATGCGCTGGTTGACGACACGCTCTTCATGCATGGCCGCTGGATCGCGGCCGGGAACGAGGCGGAGCTCGCCATCTATCCGGGCGGCATGCACGGCTTCAACCTGTTCCCCGGCATACTGGCCGATCAGGCGAACAGGCGCTGCGAAGCCTTCCTGAAGCGCGTGACGGGGTGACATATTCCATGACACAGATGCAGGATGGATATTTCGACAGCTTCCGAGGCATGGTCAACACCTGGGAGTGCGACGACAACGCGCATATGAGCGTGCAATTCTACGGCGCGCGTATATCGGAGGGCGCTTTCTATCTGCGCCAAGCGCTCGGCCTGACGCCGAGCGTCATTCGCTCTTCGCGGCGCACGATGATCGCGATGGAAGAACATCTCCGCTTTCACCGCGAGCTCAATGCCGGCGACCTCATAGCGATGCGCTCGCGGCTGATCGACATGCGCGAGAACACGCTCGTCGTCTATCACGAACTTCTGAATGCCGGCACCGGCGAGACGGCGGCGACCGCGGTTTCGGTGTACGGGCATTTCGATCTCGACAGCCGCAAGCTTGTTCCCTGGCCGGACAGCGCGCGCGAGAAGGCGAAGGCGCTGATCGGGCCGCTGCCGGACCAGGCGGAGGCGCGCAGCGTCAAACGCGAGACGCGGCTTCCCGACCTCACGCTCGACGAGGCGACGGCGCGGGGCTTCACCGAGATCTATCGCGGGTCCGTCGCGCCGCAACATTGCGACGAATTCGGCCGCATGGCGGCGCAGTTCTACATTTCGCGCATTTCGGACGGCGTCGGCCATCTGTGGCAGAGTCTCGGCATGGACCGGCAGACGATGACGGCGCGCAGGCGCGGCAGCGTCGTGCTGGAACAGCGGCTCAATTATGTGCGCGAGGTTCTTTCAGGTGACATCCTGATCGCCCGGAGCACAATTGCCGATGTCGCGCCGAAGACGGTGCGCTTCATGCATTTCATGTTCAACGGCGAAACAGGTCTGCTCGTGTCGACGAGCGAGGCCGTTGCGATCCTGCTCGATCTCGATACGCGGCGCGCGACGTCGTTTTCGGATGAGGAGCGGGCGCGGCTGACGACGCATATGCACTCCGTCGCCAGCGCCGCGTCAATACCGGCATGATCGACACCTTCCGCGGCTATGTCTCGATGCAGGAATGCGACGAGATGGGGCACATGAACATTCAGCACTATATCGGCAAGACGTCGGACGCGGCTTTCAACTTTCGCGCCGCGATCGGGCTGGGCGCCGGGCCGCAAATCGCCAGCGGACGGAGCGCCGTTCCGCTCGAACATCATGTCCGCTTTCATCGGGAATTGAAGACCAGCGACCTCGTGCTGGTGCGGAGCGGCGTCATCGAAATGCGGGAGACGAGCCTTCTCCTTTTTCACGAGATGCGCGAGCTTCTCGACGACCGTCTCGCGGCAACCTTCGTCGTCGAAGTCGGCTGCATCGAACTTGGCAGCCACCGTCCGGCGCCCTGGCCCGCCGAGGCGCGCGCCCGGGCGGAGGCGCTTGTCATCGCCCTGCCGGAGGCGGCGCGGCCGCGCGGACTGCAACATGACGTCATCGACCGCGCGCCGTCGCTTGGCCGGGCCGACGAACTTGGAATGATCGAGACCAACCGCTCGGCAGTGAACGCCTGGGAATGCGACACCAACGGGCATATGAATCCGCGCTTCGTCATGTCGCGCTTCTCCGACGCGCAAGGCCACATGTGGGCACATGCGGGGCTCGGGCGGCACGAACAGGCGGCGGCGGGGCTCGCCACGGCGACCGTCGAGATGCGGCTCGTTCACCTTCGCGCGCTGGCGGCCGGCAAGACGCTTTGCGTGCGCACCGGGCTCGTCGAGACGAGCGCAAAGACGCTGCGCTATCGCCACTGGTTCTTCGACGCCGAGACGGGCGATCCCGCCTATGCGGCCGAGGGCCTGGGGCTTCTCTTCGACAAGGAGAGCCGCAAGGCCGTTCCGATCCCCGCGCGCGTCGCGGAGCGTTTCGCGCGCCGACAGAATTTGACATCGTGAACTCAGTATCGAGGAAAAGAGCATGGGGGAAATGATCGACGTCGCGCGCTCCAGCGTGCAGACATGGCAGACCGACCAGATGGGGCACATGAATGTGCAGTTCTATCCCGAATTCGCGACGCAGGGGCTGGCGGCGCTCGGCGTCTATCTGGGCCTCGGGCCGCGCTATATCGACGCCGAACGCGCGCGCCTGATCGCGCGCGATTGCCACATGCGGTTCCTGCGCGAACAACGGCCCGGAGCGCCCTTCACCGTCCGCGCGGGCATTGTCGATGCGACCGACTTCGGCCTGCGCGTCTACATGGAAATGCGCAACACGATATCGGACGAACTCTCGGCAACCTTCACCGCCGATGTCGAGCTGATGGACGAGGACACGCACGAGGCAAGGCCGCTGACCATTCGCGCCAAAAAGGCAGTGAAGGCGATCAAGATCGATCTGCCGGCGCATGGCGCGCCGCGCGGCCTGCAAATGCTGCCGCCACGCAAGCCGCCGACGCTGAAGGAAGCCGAGGAGATGAAGCTCGTCTTCACATGGCAGGGCGAGGTGCAGACGGAACAATGCGACCGTCAGGGCTTTCTCGCCATGCGGCACTTCGTGGGCATCATATCGGATTCCATTCCGAACCTGATCGGCCAGACGCGCGGCGACGACCGCTCCAAGACCCCGACGATCGGCGGCGCCGCGCTCGAATACCGCTTCTACTGTCACCGGCATCCGCGCGCGGGCGACGTGCTGAGAGTGATGAGCGGGCTCAAGGAACTGGGGCCGAAAACCTATGTCTGGTGCCACATGCTTTTCGATGTCGAAAAGGGCGATTGCGTCGGCACGGCGGAAGCGGTCGCCATCACGCTCGATCTTGAAACGCGCAAAGCCGTTCCCATTGCGGACGAGACGCGGGCGAAGCTCGAAGGGTTGATGGTGGCGGGGCTGGGCGTTTAGGGCGTTTCTGATCTAGGCCTTGGCCTGAAAGCGGCGGGCCTTGATGATGACACCGCGTTCGCCGGCGATGCGCTGGATCGTCTTCATGCCCCGGGCGAGCGGATAGAGGCGCTCCATGTCGTGCGCCTTGCGGGCGTCGGAGGCGGCGGCGCGGGTTTCGTTATAGAGCGCCAGCAACTCCGCATCGCTCATGGCGCGCAGCCGCGCTTCCTTGGATCCGCGCTCGGGATCGGGATCGGCGAAGGTGAGCGGCATCATGGCCTTGGTCAGGCCGACAGGCGCGCGTCGAGCGCCAGCGCCTCGCGGCGGACGACATCGGGATATTCCATCGGCAGAAAATGCGTCGCCTGACCGAGGCGCAGCAGTGTGCCTTGCGGATCGCGCTGGCCGAGCAGAAAGGGCGCGGGCGCGCGGCAGGTCGAGCCGATGCCCGCATAGATCAGCGTCAACGGCGTCTGCAACATATCGACCGCTTTCCAGACATTGTGTCCCTGGGAGCGGAAGTTCGCGGCTTCCCATGCAGGCGCGCAGGCAAGCTCCACCTGGCCGTCGTCGCGCAGGCGGGAGCCGCCTTCGACATAGTCGGCGATCATTTCGTCCGGCCAGGACCGGAAGGCGCCGCGCCCCTTATAGGCGGCGGTCATCATCTCGCGGCTGGGGAATATGGCGCGGCGGCGCTCGGCCCTTTCGGCAAGCGACATCGGCCCGCCCTTGCGGCCCGACAGACGGTAGAGCCGCAGCATCAAGCGGGCGAAACGCGGCACCATCACGGGGTCGATGAGAAGAAGGCCGCGCACAAGATCGGGGCGTTCGGCGGCAACCAGAAGGCTCGTCGTGGCGCCCATCGAATGGCCGCCGAGGAGAACGGGACCGCCGGCTTCGGCGGCGAGGTTTTCGACCAGGCGGATCAGGTCATCGCGATAAACATACCAGTTGCGGTGCGTGGCCGGATCGGCCGGCAGGCTCGTCATGCCGTGGCCGCGCGCGTCCCAGGCGCGGATGTGGAACCGGCCGGCGAGAGGCCCGAGCAAATGCCGGTAGGTCATGGCGTTGAAGCCATTGGCATGGGCGAAATGCAGCGCCGGGCCGCCTGCCGCCCCTTTCCATTCGAGGAAGGAGATCGCGCCATCGTCCAGCGCCAGCTCTCGCCGCGCCGGCGTCACATCGGACATTCTCAAGCTCACATTGACGCCGCTCAAACGAGCAACCCTTTCTTCGACAGCCACCCGGAAACGATGCCGACGGCTTCCGCCATCTTGTCGGGCTGACCGATATAGTAATGCGTTGCGCCCTTCACCTCGTGAAATTCTTTGTCGGCGTGCTTTACACCGGCGAACAGGCGGGCGGCATGAGACGGCGTGCAGGCATCGTCGGCGCTGTTCTGGATGACGAGGACGGGGACGGAGATGTCGCCGGCGCATTTCGGGCCGTCGGCGCGGCTTTCCTTGTAGGACCATTGCGAGAGCCAGGCGCGGAGCGAACAGAAGCGGGCAAGACCCGCCGGCATCATGTTGACGATTTTCGGTTCGCCCATGAAGCACCAGTTCGGCCCCTTGCGGTCATTGGGCTCCAGCGTCAGGTCCATCCAGCGCGGATCGGCCATCGTGCCGTGGACGACAAAACCGAATTCCTCGTTGGTGCGGCCCTGGCGCTTGAGGCTCGCGAGCTTGTCCTTCACCCAGTTGTCGATCTTTTCGGAGCGCGCGATCTGGGCGGCGCGGAAATGAGCGACATAGTCGGCGGTGAAAGGCGGCTGGTTCGGATTTTTCGGATCGTAGAGATCGAGTTCGACGATGCGGTCGTCGGGGTCCTGTTCATTGCGGATCGAGGGATCGAGCCATTCGGTGAGCGTGATCGCGCGGCTGACATGGGCGGCGAGCTGCAACACCGCGTCGGCCTTGGGCAGTTTCGCGCCGACGACATCGACGGCGTCGCCGGCCGGTGTCGCCGTGATCCAGGGCTTCTCGGCCTGGCTTTGATAGAACATCGACAGCGAGCCGCCGCCCGACCAGCCGGCGAGGATCACTTTCTCGAAGCCGAGTTTCTCCTTCGCATAACGGATGTAGCGGCCGAGATCGAGGATCACCTTCTCCATGATGAGCGCGCTGTCGTTGTGCGGATAGCGGCTGGCGCAGGTCAGACAGGGGATACCGGCCGCGGCAAGTGCGTTCGGCATGGGGAGCAGGTTCATCGTGCCGGTCGGATGCATGAAGACCAGGACCGTTTTCGAGGTCGAGCCCTTCGGCTTCAGGAACTGGCCTTCGACGACGATCTGGTCGTGCGCGCCGGCATAGGTTTCCTTGAACGCGGCCTTCTCCTGCCAGTGCAGGAAGAAAGGGATGCGCTCGACTTCGTAAGGCCCGGTCGCCATGTGTTCTCTCCGCGCTTCTTATTGTTGACGAGCGATCCGCTCAGGAGGCGACTTTCCTGAAGTCGGGTTTGCGCTTGTGGAGAAAGGCATCGACCGCTTCATGGTGCTCGGGCGTCGTCCAGCATTCCTTCAGCGCCTCGGTTTCGAGCGTCTGGGCGCGGGTGAGATCCGTCGTGCAGGCATTCTCGGTGAGAAGCGCCTTGGTCATGCGGAGCTGGCGCGAGGGATTTTCCGCGATCAGATTTGCGAGCTCCATCGCCTTGGGCAGAAGCTCCGCCTGCGGCACGACATATTCGCAGAGACCCTTCTGCTTGGCCTCGGCGGCGGGATAGAGACGGCCCGTCAGCATCATCTCGCTCGCCTGCCCCCAGCCCATGCGGCTGACGAGGAAGTGCGAGGAGGCAAGCTCCGGCACGATACCCATCTTGACGAAGACAAGACCGAAGCGGGCTTCCTCCGCCGCGACGATGATATCGAAGGGCAGGATCATGGTGACGCCGATGCCCACCGCGACGCCATTGACCGCCGCGATCAGGGGCTTGGAGGCGCGGGCGAGCTTGATCCAGTCGACGCCGGCCGGCATGCCGCCAGAACCGCCCGCCGTGTTCTCGCCGGGATCGCGCCCATCGACGCGCGTCTTGAATACCGCGTCGACATCGGCGCCGGCGCAGAAGCCGCGCCCCTCGCCGGTCATCACGATGGCGCCGACATCGCGGTCGGCATTGGCGGCTTCGATGGCGAAGGCCAGCTCTTCGGCCATGCGCGGCGTCCAGGCATTCAGCTTGTCAGGGCGATTGAGCGTCAGCAGCATGACGGCGCCGCGCTTTTCGACCTTGATCTGCTCGTAGCGCATCGGACCCTCCCTGGGGTTGTCCCGTTTCTTATTGGACCGAAGTCTAGGACGAGGCAGGAAGCGGCGACAAGCCGACCGGCCGCCTCTTGACGTTGCGTCGGCCTTGCTCTGCTATGCAGGCAGAAAAATTGAACCTCCGGGGAGACTGCTACATGGACCTGCAACTCAAGGGAAAGACCGTTTTCATCGCCGGCGCGAGCCGGGGCATCGGGCGGGCCATGGCGCGGGCCTTTGCCAAGGAGGGCGCCCGGGTGGCGATGACGGCGCGCAGCGAAGGGCCGCTCGACGAGGCACATGCGCTTCTGCTGTCTGAAGGCGCCAAGCCCGCCGACCTCATCACCATTGCCGGCGACATGACGAAATCGGCGACCATCGCCGCAGCGCTCGACGCGGCGGAGGCCAAGCTCGGGCCTGTGCATTGCGCCATTGCCAATGTCGGCATTGGCCGCGCCCCGATGGGCATCGATGTCACCGACGCCGACTGGGAGGCGGACATCGCGCAGAACCTCTACAGCTCCGTCTATCTCGCGCGCGAAGCCCTGAAGCGCATTCTGGCGCGGCCGGCGGAGGCGCGGAAGGACGCCAACGTCATTCTCCTCTCGTCCATTGCCGGTGTGGACGCGCTCGGCGCGCCGCTTACCTATACGGCGTCGAAATCGGCCATCAATTACATGGCGCGGTCGTTCGCCAAACTGGTCGGCAAGGACGGCGTGCGCGTCAACGCCATCGCGCCCGGCAACATTCTCTTCGAGGGCGGCAGTTGGGAAAAGAACGTCAACGCGCAGCCCGACGTCTGGGGCAAATGGATCAAGCGCGAAGTGGCGCTGCGCCGCTTCGGCACCGTGGAAGAAATCGCCGACGCGGCGCTCTTTCTGGCCTCCCCCCGCGCCAGTTTCGTCACCGGCGAGGTCTTCGTCGTCGATGGCGGGCAGGTGCGGTAGGCGCGTTTCGGCAAAGCAGCCGGGGCGGGAGCCGGTTCAGTGAGGGTTCCTGCCTCCGCCCCCGGCCTCGGGCTCCTCTTCGGTTCCGCCGTCTGGC
>DASVNC010000047.1:0-2229 GCA_036384055.1 Parvibaculum sp. | reverse complement strand
CCGGGCGCGGTGGGCGAAGGCGCGCTGGCCGGCGGCGATGTTTTCCGCCTTGCCGCTCCATGCCTTTTGCGGCGCGGCCTGAAGGGCGCGGCCATAGGAGAAGGAGAGCGCCCAGGGCAGGCCGCCGATGGCGTTCATCGCGTTCAGGTGCGCGGTCGCGTCCTCGTCCGACTGGCCGCCGGAGAGGAAGACGATGCCGGGGATGGCGGCGGGTACGGTGCGCTTGAAGACGGCGATGGTCTTTTCGGCAACTTCCTGCACACCGGCTTGTTTCGGGCACTTCTTGCCGGAGACGATCATGTTCGGCTTCAGGATCGTGCCTTCGAGCTTCACGCGATGGAGCGCGAGGCGGTTGAAGAGCGAGCGCAGCGTCGCCTCCGTCACTTCAAAGCAGTGGTCGGCGGTGTGGTCGCCGTCCATCAGCACTTCGGGCTCGACGATCGGAACAATGCCGTTCTTCTGGCAGAGCGCGGCGTAGCGGGCGAGCGCCTCGGTGTTCGCCTCGATGCAGGCATTGGTCGGAATGACCGGCGAGATGTCGATCACGGCGCGCCATTTCGCGAAGCGGGCGCCGAGCTTGTAATATTCGGCAAGGCGCTCATCGAGGCCGTCGAGACCTTCGGTGATGGTTTCGCCGGGGAAGCCCGCCATCGGCTTTGCGCCGGCATCGACCTTGATGCCCGGGATCGAACCCGCCTTTTTGATGATGTCGACGAGCGGCGTGCCGTCTTTCGCCTTCTGGCGGATCGTCTCGTCATAAAGGATGACGCCGGAGATGTGGTGCTTCATCGCCTCTTCGGTGCGGAACAGCATCTCGCGATAGTCGCGGCGGTTCTCTTCGGTGGAGGCGACGCCGATGGCGTCGAATCGTTTCTTGATCGTGCCCGAGCTTTCGTCGGCGGCGAGGATGCCCTTGCCCGGCGCGACCATCGCATTGGCGATCTGTTCCAGTGTCTCAGTCATGTTCCCGTTCCTTCTTATCGTCCCTCAAGCGCCGCGACGCCGGGCAGTTCGACGCCTTCCATCCATTCGAGGAAGGCTCCGCCCGCGGCGGACACGTAGGTAAAGTCTTCGGTCGCGCCCGCTTCGTTGAGGGCGGCCACCGTGTCGCCGCCGCCCGCAACCGAGACGAGCGAACCCATCTTGGTCAGCATGGCGACCTGGCGCGCGGCGGCCGACGTGCCCTGATCGAAGGGCGGCACCTCGAAGGCGCCGAGCGGGCCGTTCCAGACGACGGTCTTTGCCGTCTCGAAGCGGCCTGCGACGTGAGCCAGCGTGTCGGCGCCGACGTCGAGGATCATCATATCGTCCGGCACGGCGTCTGCCGAGACGGTCCTTGCCGGTGCGCCCGCCTTGAACTCATTTGCCACAACAACGTCACTCGGCAGGATGATGTCGCAGCCGGCCTTGCGGGCATTGGCGAGAATGTGCCGGGCGGTGTCGAAAAGATCGCGCTCGCAGAGCGACTTGCCGACCTTCTTGCCTTGGGCGGCGAGGAAGGTGTTGGCCATGCCGCCGCCGATGACCAGGGCATCGACCTTCTTCACGAGGTTGCCGAGCAGCGAAATCTTGGTCGAAACCTTGGCGCCGCCGACAATGGCGACGACGGGATGGGCCGGGTTGCCGAGCGCCTTGTCGAGGGCGGAAAGCTCGTCCTCCATCGCGCGGCCGGCATAGGACGGCAGTTCATGCGCGATGGCCTCGGTCGAGGCGTGGGCGCGGTGGGCGCAGGAGAAGGCGTCGTTCACATAGACGTTGCCGTTTTCGGCCAGCGCCTGCGCGAAAGCCGGATCGTTGTTTTCCTCGCCCGCATGGAAGCGGGTGTTTTCAAGAACGATGATGCCGCCTTCGGGCAGCGCATCGATCGCCTTGCGGGCTTCGGGGCCGATGCAGTCGGCGGCGAAGGAGACCTTGCGGCCGACAATGGCGCCGAGCGCGGCGGCGACGGGGGCGAGCGAGTATTTCGCTTCCGGCGCGCCTTTGGGGCGGCCGAAATGCGAAAGCACGATCACCTTGGCGCCGCGGCCGGCAAGCTCGGTCAGCGTCGAGGCGACGCGGTCGATGCGCGTCGTGTCGGTGATGCGGCCATCCGCCATCGGCACATTGAGATCGGCCCGGACGAGAACGCGCAGTCCGCGCAAGCCGACAGCCTTGAAGAGATCGTCGAGAGTCTTGTGGCCGGCCATGATATGTCCGCGCTTCCGGCGATCAGAGCAGTTTGCCGAGGGC
>DASVNC010000046.1:0-3961 GCA_036384055.1 Parvibaculum sp. | reverse complement strand
GCGATGCCGTCGGCATCGACGTCGAATTTGAAATTCTCGTAGGTGGTCATGATTTGCCTCACACGCGCTCGATGATGGTGGCCGTGCCCATGCCCGCGCCGACGCAAAGCGTGATGAGGGCTGTGTTCAGGTTGCGGCGTTCGAGTTCGTCGAGCACCGTGCCCAGGATCATGCCGCCGGTGGCGCCGAGCGGATGTCCCATCGCGATGGCGCCGCCATTGACGTTCATCTTTTCGTGCGGGATGTCGAGCGCCTGCATCATGCGCAGGACGACGGAGGCGAAGGCTTCGTTCAGCTCATAGAGATCGATGTCTTCGGGCTTCATGCCGGCCTTGGCCAGCACCTTGCGCGAGACGTCGGCCGGGCCCGTCAACATGATCGAGGGTTCCGAACCGATGGACCCCATCGCGCGGATGCGGGCGCGCGGCTTCAGACCCATCGCCTTGCCGGTTTCGAGATTGCCGACGAGGACGCCGGACGCGCCATCGACGATGCCCGACGAGTTGCCGGCGTGATGAACGTGGATGATTTCCTCGACTTCGGGGTAGCGATCAAGCGCGACGCCGTCGAAGGCGAATTCGCCCATGCCCTGAAAGGAGGGCGCAAGCGAGCCCAGCGACTGCATGGTCGCATCGGGGCGCATGTGTTCGTCGTGGTCGAGGATCGTCAGGCCGTTGATATCCCTGACCGGGATTACCGACTTCTTGAAATAGCCGCTCTTCCAGGCGTTGGCGGCGCGCTTCTGGCTCTCGACAGCGTAGTTGTCGACATCGGCGCGGGAGAAACCGTATTTCGTCGCGATGAGATCGGCGCCGATGCCCTGAGGCGTGAAGTAGGACTTGAAAGCGACGTGCGGGTCGGAAGACCAGGCACCGCCCGAGGCACCCATGCCGATGCGCGACATCGATTCCACGCCGCCGCCGATCGCCATGTCGGCCTCGCCGGACATGACTTTCGCCGCCGCCATGTTGGTCGCTTCGAGACCGGAAGCGCAGAAGCGGTTGATCTGCACGCCGGCGGTCGTCTGGGCGTAGTCGGCATTCAGCACCGCGATGCGGGCGATGTCGCCGCCTTGCTCGCCGACCGGATCGACGCAGCCGAAGATGACGTCATCGACGCGGGATGTGTCGAGGCCGTTGCGGTCCCTGAGCGCCTTCAGAACCTGCGTGCCGAGTTCAAGCGCCGTCACTTCGTGCAGCGCCCCGTCATTCTTGCCGCGCCCACGCGGGGTGCGCACTGTGTCGTAGACATATGCGTCGGTCATTGGTCGTCTCCCTGTTTCCACCCTTCGAGACAGCGTCTTGGCCGCCTCCTCAGGGTGAGGATTTATGTCAGAACGGTCTCAAAGCGTGCGCGCGATCAGCATTTTCATGATCTCGTTGGCGCCGCCGTAAATTTTCTGGATGCGTGCATCCTGGTACATCTGCGCGATCGGATATTCCATCATGTAGCCGTAACCGCCGAAGAACTGGAGGCAGGTGTCGACGATCTGGCACTGTTTTTCGGTAGTCCACCACTTGGCCATTGCGGCGGTTGTCGCATCGAGCTTGCCGTCGAGAAGCTTCACCGCGCAGTCATCGACAAAGACGCGGGCAATCGCCGCTTCGGTTTTGCATTCGGCGAGTTTGAACTGGGTATTCTGAAAGTCGAGGATCGACTTGCCGAAAGCCTTGCGGTCTTTCACATAGGCGGACGTCAGTTCGACCGCCTGCTCCATCGCGACGACAGCCTGAACGGCGATGATGAGGCGCTCCTGCGGCAGCTGCTGCATCAACTGGAAGAAGCCCTTGCCCTCTTCGGTACCGAGCAGATTTGAGGTCGGCACTTTCACATCGTCGAAGAAAAGTTCCGATGTGTCCTGCGCATGCAGGCCGATCTTGTCGAGGTTGCGGCCGCGGCGGAAGCCTTCGACTTCCTCGGTTTCAACCATGATGAGCGAGGTGCCCTTGGCGCCGTCCGACGGATCGGTTTTCGCCACGACGCAGATCAGCGTCGACTGCTGGCCGTTGGTGATGAAGGTCTTCTGGCCGTTGATGACGTATTGATTGCCGACCCTCTTCGCCGTCGTCTTGACGCCCTGAAGATCGGAGCCGGTGCCGGGCTCGGTCATGGCGATGGCGGCGACGATTTCGCCGGACGCCATTTTCGGCAGCCACTTTTTCTTCTGCTCTTCGGTGCCGTAGGACTGGATGTAGTGCGCGACGATGCCGGAGTGAACGGAATTGCCGAAGCCCGCCACGCCCGCCCGCGCCTGCTCCTGCGTGATGACCATTTCGTGAGCGAAGGTGCCGCCGCCGCCGCCATATTCCTCCTTGATTGAGGCGCAGAGGATGCCGGCCTCGCCCGCCTTGTTCCAGGCCTCGCGGTCCACATGGCCCTGTTTGTTCCACTTGTCGGAATAAGGCGCGAACTCCTTTTCATAGAGCTTGCGCACAGCATCCTGAAGAATCTCAAGTTCTTCATTGAGCCACGGCGATTTGTAGCCGGCGATCATTTCCATCTCACTCACGTCTCCCGTTGCGGCCCAATTTCGGGCTCGTCGTTCTTGTCGAAAGGCACTCTCAGAAATCGTCTTCGGCGAAGGCCATCAATGGCGCGGCGCCGGTGCGGATGCGCGTCAGATGTGCCGCCGTTTCCGGCACGATGCGTTCGGCGAAATAGCGCGCCGTCTTCAGCTTCGTCTCATAGAAGGCCTTGTCGCCGCCGTTGCCGAGCTTTGCGAGCGAGGCTTTCGCCATCAGCGCCCACATATAGGCGATGGCGGTGATGCCGAAGAGATGGAGATAGTCGGTCGAACCGGCGCCGGCATTGTCGGGATTTTGCAGCGCGTTCTCCATGAACCACACGGTCCCGGCCTCAAGATCCTTGCGGGCCGAGAGAAGCGCCGCGGTGTAGACGCCGAGCTTCTCGTCCTTGTTGGCGGCGATAAAATCGTCGATCAGTTTCAGGAAAGCGAAGACGGCGCGGCCGCCATTTGCGGCCAGCTTGCGTCCGACAAGATCGAGCGCCTGCACGCCGTTGGCGCCCTCATAGATCATGGCGATGCGGGCGTCACGGACGAACTGGCCCATGCCCTGCTCGTCGATATAGCCGTGGCCGCCGAAAACCTGCTGCGCCTCGACGGCATTCGCGAAGCCCCGATCGGTCAGATAGCCTTTCACGACCGGCGTCAGCAGAGCCATCATGTCGTCGCCGGTTTCGCGCGTCGCCGCGTCTTCGGATGCATGGCTGAGATCTCCGTGCAGCGCCGTCCAGACGAGAAGCGCGCGGGCGCCTTCGTTAAACGACTTCGCATTCAGCAACATGCGGCGAATGTCGGGATGCACGATGATCGGATCGGCCGGCTTGTCGGCTGCTTTCGCGCCGGTGAGCGAACGGCCTTGCAGGCGATCCTTCGCGTAAGCGACGGCGTTCTGATAGGCGACCTCCGATTGCGAGAGGCCCTGGAGGCCGACGCCGAGGCGCGCTTCGTTCATCATCGTGAACATGGCGCGCATGCCCTTCTCGCGTTCGCCGACCATCCAGCCGACCGCCTCGTCATAATTGAGGACGGCGGTGGCGTTGCCGTGAATGCCCATCTTGTGTTCGAGCGCGCCGCAAGAGACGCCGTTGCGCGCGCCGAGCGAGCCGTCGTCCTTCACCAGATATTTCGGCACGATGAAGAGCGAGATGCCCTTGATGCCGGGCGTGTCGCCCTCGATGCGGGCAAGCACGAGATGAAGAATGTTTTCAGCGAGATCGTGCTCGCCGGCCGAAATGAAAATCTTGGTGCCGGTGATCTTGTAGGAACCGTCCTTCAGCGGAACGGCCTTGGTGCGGATGAGCCCGAGGTCGGTGCCGCATTGCGGCTCGGTCAGGTTCATGGTCCCCGTCCATTCGCCGGTGACGAGCTTGGGGAGATATTTCTGCTTCAGATCGTCAGCACCATGATGGAGCAGCGCCGAATAGGCGCCGTGGGAAA
>DASVNC010000045.1:0-2348 GCA_036384055.1 Parvibaculum sp. | reverse complement strand
GTTCGCGCCGAAAAGCGCGAGGCCGCCCACGACGGCGGCTTGCGCATAGGCCGGATGTTCGCGCCGCTCGAGAATGAACGCGGTCCCATATGCCGCCCACATGGCGCCGAAGAGCAGCACCAGCTTCAGCAGCTTTGACAGCTCGGACCAGTTGGCCGCGACGAAGCTCATCGCCGCAAAGCCGATCAACACCGCGCCGAGCAGCGACAGGATTTGCGGAATGCGCCGGGTCGTTGCCTCGCCGCCCGATGCAGCAAGGATCGCCTGGGCGTTTTCCGGCGTCAGCCAGCCGCGCTCGATCCAGAATTCGATGTCCTGTTTCAGGCGGAGGAGGTAGGCGCGTTGCCACATGGGAAACCTGACGATTCGTTGAAACTTCGGGATGGCATGATAACGGAGGGCGGAAGACCGGGGATTTCCGCCGGAACACACGGCCGCAATAAGCTTGCGCCCTGCGGCGGAATGCCGCAACATGGGCTTCGGGTTGTTGCCGGCGCGGCCAGTGCGGGCGCCCTCTGAGGCGAGCGCAACCGGACATGACGTGTGCGGCCCCACCCCGTTCTGGGAGGAAAGCCATGAACGTAGCCACGATCCTGAAGGCCAAGGGAAACGAAGTCGCCACCGTCGCGCCGACGATCACGCTGGCGGAGGCCGCGCGCCTTTTGAGCGAGAAGCGCATCGGCGCCGTCATCATCATGCACGGGCAGCAGCTGCTCGGCATTCTGTCGGAGCGCGACATCGTGAAGGCCATTGCGCGCATGGGCGTCGAATCGCTCGACCGGCCGGTGCGCGAAATCATGACCTCGCGCGTCGTCACATGCGGTCTCAACGATTCCGTCGATGAATTGATGGACTCGATGACCGAGGGCCGTTTCCGCCACCTGCCGGTCATCGATCGCGGCGAGCTGGTCGGCATCGTCTCCATCGGCGACGTGGTGAAGCACCGGATCGCCGAAACCGTGATGGAGACCGAGGCGCTGCGCCTCTACATCACCAATAGCTAACCGGTTCCAGTCGCCCGTTACTGAAGCAGGTTCATCGTCTCGCGGATAAGCGGGAGGGCGTCTTCGACGGCCTCCTCGCCGCGCCGGATGAGTTCGTCCGCCTTATCGAATTCGAGCAGCGTCAGATGACCGATCTTCGGTGCGATGACGACGTCCGGCGGATCGCCGGCGAGGCGCGCGCGGGCAAGCCGGTCCTGCACGATGTTCAGCGAGGCGAGCAGCACGCTCGCAAAGCCCGGCCCGCGATGGCGGGTGCCGATGGCGCGTTTCACCATCTCGCTCTCGGGCGTGCGCGTCTTGCCGCGCAGGCGGCTGAGCGTGCCGCGAATGCCGCTCATGATGGCGGAGTTTTCATCGCCGCGTTCAAGCGCCCGTTCGGTCTCGGCGGCAGCCTCCTCGGTTTCGAAAAGTTCGTCCACTTCGCTTGCCGGCACGTAGTCCGGCGGCGGGGGCATGGCCGAAACGTAGAGCGGCGCCTGACCCTGCTCGAAATGGCGTCGCGTCGCCGGGTCGAAAGGGTCGGTGTTGAGGTTGACGGCGATGACGAGGCGGGCGCCGAGCGCGCGCGCCACCGACACCGGCACGGGGTTGACGATGGCGCCGTCGATCAGCCAGCGGCCTTCGACGGGCACCGGCGCGAACACACCCGGCAGCGCATAGGAGGCGCGGATCGCCTGGACCAGATTTCCCTCGCGCAGCCAGACTTCATGGCCGGTGGAAAGTTCGGTGGTGACGCCGACGAAAGTGCGGTCGAGATTTTCAATCCGCAGGCCGCCCAGATGTTCCTGCATCATCGCTTCGAGTTTCGTATCGCCGATGAGGCCGGACGAGCGGAAGCGGAAATCGACGAGGCCGAGCAGGCGGCGGCGCGTCAGCGAGCGGGCGAATTCCTCAAGCGGCTGAAGTTTGCCCGCGATGTGGCTGCCGCCGACGAGCGCGCCAATGGAAGTGCCGGACACAATGTCGGCTTCGATGCCGGCGCGGCTGAGCGCCTTCAGCACCCCGATATGGGCCCAGCCGCGGGCGACGCCGCTGCCGAGGGCGATACCGATTTTCGGACGGATCATGCGCTGCTGCTTCATGGACTGGATACTCGACGCATCATGCTACCTCGCTGCCTCTTGTGTAAGGGGCGGCTTCGGCATCTATCGGGCCTAAATGTGTCGGAAATGAATCCGCTTCAACCGTGGATATGTCCCGGCAGCTTTTCGGCTTCAAAGCGCAGCTTGGCGGGCGTGGCCGACGGCCCCAGCGGCACCGAACGGTAGAAGCAGGAGCGGTAGCCGACGTGACAGGCGCCACCGTCGCCGCCGACCTCCACCTTCATCATGAGCGCGTCCTGAT
>DASVNC010000044.1:0-2155 GCA_036384055.1 Parvibaculum sp. | reverse complement strand
GTAATTTGGAATCGACATGCGCCGTCCGTGTTATGCAATTTGTTATGCAAAACGTCCCGCAAGGAGCGGCAGCGAGCAAGCTCGCCGGACAGCTAAGGCCTTGATTTTGGTGGATTACGGCCGGAAATGGCGCTCCCTAGGGGACTCGAACCCCTGTTTTCGCCGTGAGAGGGCGACGTCCTAGACCGCTAGACGAAGGGAGCAGCGCCGGTCGAGGGCGCTATGTAGTCGGAGCGTTGCGCCGCCGCAACTCCTTTTTCACGGGAGACGGCAAAAGTTTTGCCGTCTCCCGTCGGGGCTTCGGAAGCGGACGTGCTCCCCGCCGATGAAGCGCGGGATCGTGTCGCGCGCGTGGCGAGATGCGTAAAGAGCCCGGCCGGGCCGCTTACGCCGCCTTCTCCGTCAGCGCCGGATAGTCGGTGTAACCACGCGCGTCGCCGCCATAGAAGGTCTCGGCCTGCGGCGTGTTGAGCGGTGCATTGCGCTCCAGCCGCTCGACCAGATCGGGATTGGCGATGAAGGCCTTGCCGAAGGCGATCGCATCGGCCCGCCCGCTCTGCACCGCCGCGATCGCCGTCTCGCGATCGAAGCCGTTATTGGCGATATAGGCGCCCTTGAAGGCCTTGCGCAGCGCATCGTAATTGAAGGGCGCGATGTCGCGCGGGCCGCCCGTGGCGCCCTCGACCACATGCAGGAAAGCCAGCCCCCGCGCGCCGAGCTCGGCGACAAAATGGCCGAACACCGCCTGCGGGTCGCTGTCGGAAATCCCGTTGGCCGGGCTCACCGGCGAGATGCGGATGCCGACGCGCCCCTTGCCGATCGCCTTCGTCACCGCGTCGACGACCTCGAGCGGGAAGCGGACGCGGTTCTCCACGGATCCGCCATAGGCGTCCGTGCGCTGGTTGGTGCCGTCCTTCAGGAACTGGTCGATCAGATAGCCATTGGCGCCGTGGATCTCGATGCCGTCGAAACCGGCCTTGCGCGCATTCTCCGCCGCGCGGGCATAGTCCGCGACGATGCCGGGCAATTCCTCGGCAGGCAGGGCGCGCGGCTGCGAGACCTCGGCGAAGCCGCTTTCGATATAGGTCTTGGTCCGGGCGGCAACCGCCGAGGGCGCGACCGGCGCCTTGTTGCCGGGCTGCAGCGAGACATGGCTGACGCGGCCGACATGCCAGATCTGGGCGACGATCTTGCCGCCCTCGGCATGGACGGCTTCCGTCACCGCCTTCCAGCCCTCGACCTGCGCCTCGCTATAGATGCCCGGCGTCCAGATATAGCCCTGCCCCTGCTGCGAGATCTGCGTGCCTTCGCTGATGATCAGCCCGGCGCTGGCGCGCTGGCGGTAATATTCGACGTTCAGCGCATTCGGCGCGTCGCTGCCATGCGTGGCGCGGTTGCGCGTCAGCGGCGCCATCACGACGCGGTTGCTCAGCGCGATGTCGCCGATGGTCAGAGGCGTGAACAGCTTCGGCAGGGTTTCTACGGATGAGCTCATGGGATTGTCCTTCGGAACGCGAGGCTCGATGGTAGGCCGGCACGCAAGGACGCCGAGCGGTCGCCCGCCATCATGCAGTGCGAAGAAGATAGAGGTTGCAGCGCGGGATGACAGGGCAGCGGCAGGCCGATCTCGTCGACGAAGAGGGATTTCCCGAAGGCGCGCCGGCCATTCAGGAGGATTCCTCTGCCGCCTCCCCGGCGAGAAAAATAATATTCTTCTTCCCGGCATTGAAGCCGGCCCGCCTTGCGCTGGATGCAGGGCTGAAGCGGGCCTTGGCCCTGATCTATCCGCCGGTCTGCGTCGCCTGCCGGGCTGCGACGGGGGATGCGCAGGCGCTCTGCGCCCATTGCTGGGGCGAGATCGGATTCATCGAGCGCCCTTATTGCGAGCGTCTCGGCACGCCCTTCGCCGTCGATCTCGGCCGGGGACTCCTGTCGCCGGCGGCGATCGCCGATCCGCCGGTTTTCGCCCGCGCCCGCGCCGTCTGCCGCTTCGACGGCGTCGGGCGCGAACTGGTGCACCGGCTGAAATACGGCGACCGGGCGGAACTGGCGGTGACGCTCGGCCGGATGATGGTGCAGGCCGGGCATGAGTTGATCGCCGAGGCCGATCTGATCCTCCCCGTGCCGCTGCACCGGACGCGGCTCTGGAGCCGCC
>DASVNC010000043.1:0-10193 GCA_036384055.1 Parvibaculum sp. | reverse complement strand
AATGATGTCGTGGTGGCGAGGGCTGCAACGGAAGAGGCGTTCGCCGTTTGCGGCTTCGCCGGCGCGTTGCAAACCGAGAAGCGGCTCGTAAAACGCCGTCGAGCGCTCGATGTCCGAGACGTTGAGCGCAACATATCCGAGACGGCGGTATCTGAAATCGGGCGTCATGGCTTGCTCCTCAAATGATGATGCTGACCTTGCCCTGTTCGGCGATGTCGTCTGAGTCGAGGAACGAGGTCTTTTGGCGGATGCGGATCGCGCCGTCGGCCAGCGTCATCAGATAGCGATGGTGGCCGAAATAAAGTTCCGTGCGGCCGCGCTTGCTGCGATAGGTGGCAAAGTTCGACGTGACCGAGAATTCACGGTCGCTGCCGCCGATAATGCGCACGTTCGAGACCATGTGGCGGCAGCGCGAATGCGGATATTCCACATGGGCGGTGCGCTTCAGCAGGCGCTTTACGCGCTCGGTCAAGCGGTGGTAGTCGTCCGCCACATAGAAAAGCATGGAAGCCGCATCGGCGTCATCCGGCGCCCCGGCCGGCGGGACGTAGTAGCTCGCACCGGCCTCAAAGAGCGCAAGCCATTCGTCGAGTTTCCAATCGTCGAGGAGTGCTGCTTCCTCAAAAAGAAATTCCTCGACGTCGGCACGGGAGACGGAGAGCCGTTCGGCCAGCTTTGCTTGCGCGCTCATGCCCGCTCTCCCTCGATGCGGCGGCTCCATTCGCGCCAAAAGGCGCGCATCTGCACCTCGTCCTCTATGGTCGGCTGTTCCCGGTTGAGACCTTTCGAAATGTCGTTCCATCCGGCTTCGGCCATGTTCGCATAGCCTTCCTGACAGAGAGCGAGCGCCTCGCAATCGTCCGGGGTGGCAAAGCCGCCGGGCCCGAGGAATTCGAGAAAGTTGTAGAGCCGGCGTTGGCGGGATTCAGGCGCCTCGCCTTTCGGCGCCAGTGTCCAGGCGCTGACACGCATCTGGCCGGGGCCGACCGGCTCGAAGGTGCGCAGCGTGATCGCCATGATGTCGTTGATGACGAAATTCGGAAAAATCACCATGTTGCGGTTGGTGTAGGCGATGCGCTCGGCCCGCTCCTTGCCGAAGCGCGCTTCGAGGCCGGCGCGCAGGCTCTCCGCTTCGGCCTCGCCCTTCGCGCCCCAGGCCGGCACGGCCTTGGCGATGGGACGACCCCAGGGCGCGCCATATTCGACAACGGCATGGCCCTGGCCCAAATCGTGCGGCGTGCTGATCTTGACGACGTTGTCGCCGATATTGCCGTTGGTGCTCATCACATAGTCGAAATAGGTCACGTGCGTCGGCTGGCCGTGATAGCCATCGACGCTGTTTTCGGCGAGCAGCTTCCAGTTCGCGCGGAAGCCGTATTCCTGCGTGCCGCCGACAACCTCCATGCCCGTCTCCGACTGATCCATCACGAGGTCGATGAATTCCCTGGTCTTGCCGAGATAGGACGGCAGGTCGGGCGCATTGCGATCGAGATTGATGAAATAGAGGCCGCGGTAGTTCTCCAGGCGCGGCGCAACGAGGTCGTGCTCGCCATTGGCGTTTGCCTCTTCCGAATAGCACTCGTTGCCCGGCCTGTTGATGAGCTTTCCATCGAGATCGAAGGCCCATGAATGATAGAAGCAGCGGAAAAGGTTCGCCGCGCCCTGTTTTTCACGGCACACCATAGCGCCGCGATGCGGACAGGTGTTGAAGAAGGCGCCGACTTTTCCCTCTTTATTCCGTGTAAAGATAATCTTGCGGCCGGCGACGCTGCGGGTCAGGAAATCGCCGGGTTTTGCGACTTCGGATTCGTGCCCGAGGTAGAGCCAGCATTTCTCGAAAATTTCGCGCTGTTCCCGTTCGAGCACCGAAGGCTCGACGAAAGCGCGGCGCGCCACGCGGAAAATGCCCTGCTTCGAGCGATCGTCGACCAGCGGCGACGATTGGCCCGCGAAAGCCGTCTGTATTCCCATTGTGTCCTCCCTGGACCCGGCTTCGACGCCGTCGTGATTGCGGTCCTCATTGGCGAAACGCTAGCACCTCTTTATTGGATTGACAATAGATTGGTCTGACCATTATAAGTTTCTCATCGGCGGCCCGTCAGATCGAGATGGCGGCGCCATGCGGGAGGACGAGAGACCAAATGATGATGAGCCAGCAGGTCGCGATCAGCTTCGGCCCGGTACGGAGCGCCCGGCTCTTCGAAGAAATCTGCGACCAGATCAAGGCGCAGCTTTCGCTCGGCAAGATCAGGCCCGGAGACAAGCTGCCGCCGGAGCGCGACCTTGCCGATCAGTTCGGCGTCAGCCGTTCGGCGGTGCGCGAGGCCCTTCGCGCACTCGAAGTGTCGGGCCTCGTTGAGCTGCGCAAAGGCTCGAAAGGCGGCGCCTTCCTGCTCGAAGAGAGCGCGCCGCTGACGCAGTCTTTCGAGGACATGCTCGATCTCGGCCGCATCTCCATGCGCGACTTCACCGAAGCGCGCATTCTGATTACCGAAGTCGTCGTGCGGCTTGCCTGCGAACGCGGGACGAAGAAGAACTTTGATGCCATCGAGAAGAATATCGATCGGCTCGAAGCGGCGATCGAACGCGGCGAAGGTTACAGAGACCTCACCGTCATCACGGATTTCTACGATCTGCTGGCGATTGCGACCGGCAACCAGATGCTGCGCTTCCTGACGCACGGCATCGCGCAGCTTCTTTCGGGCCTGATTACCGCAAAACAGCCCGCGCCGATGGACGACCTTGTCGCGCGCCGCCGCGAAATTCTGAAAAGTCTGCGCGCGCGCGATGCGGACAAGGCCGGCAGGCAGCTAACCGATCATCTGATGGTCGTGCATGCCCGGATGGATCGCTAGGCCAAAGCCGCCGGGCGAGCGGCAGACCTAAAATCATATGAACCGGGCAGACCTCAAACGCCCGGAAGGGAGGGATTATGGATTTCGACCTGCCGCCGGATAACGATCCGCGCCGCCTGGAAGTTCGCGCCTGGTTCGAGGCGCGGCCGAAGCCAAGCTATCGTCAGATGGCGGAGGCCGGTTATGTCGTGCCGCACTGGCCGCGGCCCTGGGGTCTTGCGGCCGACGCCGAATTGCAGCTCATCGTCGATGAAGAAATCAAGCGGGCGAATGTGCTCGCGCCAAATCTCGTCAATCCTGTCGCGGTCAACAATTGCGCGCAGTCTCTTTTGACGCACGGGACAGACGCGCAACGCGAGCGTTTCCTGATGCCGGCGCTGGCAGCCGAAGAAATCTGGTGCATGCTGTTCAGCGAACCCTCCGGCGGATCGGACCTCGGCGCCCTGCGCACCACGGCGCGCAAGGAGGGCGATCACTATGTCGTGCGCGGCCAGAAGATCTGGACCTCGCTCGCGCATAAGGCAAAAGTCGGCATTCTGGTCGCGCGCACCGATGCGAGCATGCCGAAGCATTCCGGCCTTTCGCAATTCATCATCGATATGGACAGCCCCGGCATCACGGTGCGGCCGATCATCGACATGTCCGGCGAGGAGAACGAATACAACGAGGTTTTCTTCGACGATGTGAAAGTGCCGGCCGACCGGCTGCTCGGCAAGGAAGGTGAAGGCTGGCAGCTCAGCATGAGCCAGCTTCAAACCGAGCGCGTCGCGTTGTCGAAACCCGGCGCCATATGGGGCGGCGGACCTTCGGCTCGCGATCTGGTTGACGGCCTCATTGAAAAAGGCGCGATGAAAGACCCCTTGCTCCGCGACGAAGCGGCGAAGCTTTACATCGAAGGCGAAATTCTGCGCCTCCTTGCTTATCGCACGCTGACCGACCGCATGAACGCAAAGAATGCCGGGCCGGAAGCGGCGGCGCGCAAGGCGATTGCCGCGCCTCATGGGCAGCGCGTCGTCGATCTAGCCAAACGCTGGCAAGGCATGCGCGGCCTCGTCGAAGGCGAGGAAGGTCTGCCCCGACCCAATAACGGCAAAGGCACATTCGACAATTGGGACTATGCCTTCTGGTTCAATCCGGCGGTGACACTCGGCGTCGGCACACAGGAAATCCTGAAGAACGTCATTGCCGAGCGCGTGCTGGGTCTTCCGCGCGAAAAAGACCCGACGGCGAAAACGCCCTGGACCGAAGTGCAGAAGCCGCAACTGAAGACCGCCAGCTGACGGGAGAACCCCATGAACTTCGCCCTGAGTGACGACCACCTGATGCTGCGCCAGACGGCGCGCGATTTTCTCGAAAACGAGATCGACCTCGCACCGCTTCTGAAGCCGGGCGCAAACGTCGGAAACGCCGGCTATGACGAAACCTGGCGCAAGATGGCCGATCTCGGCTGGCCGGGGCTCATCGTGCCGGAGGACTATGGCGGCTCCGGCCTCTCCTGTCTCGACCTCACCATGATCGCCGGTGAGATGGGGCGGACGCTCGCACCGGCGCCATTTCTGGGGACGCTTGCCGGCACATGGGCGATCCTCAAAGGGGGATCGGCGGCGCAGAAGGAAAAGATTCTTCCGCGTGTCGCCGCTGAGGGCATGAAACTCGCACTGGCCGTTTCGGACGAAACCGGCGCGAGCGACGGCCCGACGTCGGACGCCAGGGCGACTGCGACCGCGGGCGGCTTCACCATTCGCGGCGCCAAATATTTTGTCGTCGATGCGGCCTCCGCCGATCTGCTGATCGTCGCGGCAGAGCATCAAGGAAAGCGCGGGCTTTTTCTCGTCGATCCGAAGCAGCCGGGCGTCACCATCGCCACACTGCCCTGGCGGGACATCACGCGGCAGGTTTGCGAGATCGCCTTTGCCGATGCCGCCGCCGAACTTCTGGTGGCCGACGACGCGGCCGTCTGGCCCTGGGTGCGCGACCGGCTTCTGCTCCTGCTCGCCGTTGAAAGTGCCGCCGGACTGCAGGTCGTCATCGAAACGACGACGGCCTATGCCAAGGAGCGTGTTGCCTTCGGCAAACCGATTGGCGCCTACCAGTCGATCAAGCATCAGCTCGCCGACATGTTCAGTGTCGGCGAATGCGCGAATGTCGCCGTTCTCTATGCGGCCTGGGCCTTGTCGGAGGAAGCGCCGCGCGGCCCGCTCGCCGCCGCAATGTCCAAATCCTATGCCTGCGACGCCTATGTCGATGCGACGCATCGGAGCATCCAGATTTTCGGCGCCATCGGCTTCACCTGGGAAATGAAGAACCATCTTTATTTCAAACGCGCCCGCGCCAATGCCGAGATGTTCGGCGCGCCGGCCGTTCAGCGCGCCCGGGTGATCGAAATGCTTGAAACGCAAGCCGCCTGAGACCGGAGAAGATCATGACGCCGCGCCCACTCGACGGTCTACTCGTCGCCGATTTCACCTCGATGGTGGCGGGGCCGTGGTGTACACGGATGCTCGCCGATTGCGGGGCGCGCGTCGTCAAGATCGAGGCCGCGGGCGACGGCGACATCATGCGCTTCCAGCCGCCGATGGTGGACGGCATGAGCCGCGCCTATGCCCACTATAATTGCGGCAAGGAAAGCGTTTCGCTCGACCTCAAGACAAGCGAAGGCCTCGATGCGGCGCGGCGACTGATCGAACAAGCCGACATCGTGGTCGAGAACTACAGGCCGGGCGTCATGAAACGCTTCGGTCTCGACTATGAGACGGCGAAGGCGACGAACCCGAAGCTCATTTATTGCTCGATTTCGGGCTTCGGCCAGACGGGCGAGCTGGCAGGCAAGGCGGCTTATGCGCCGCTCGTCCATGCCTATAGCGGGCTCGACCATGTTTTCGCGACGGCACAGGGCGGCGACGGCACGCCGCCCAATTGCGGCGTCATGATCGCCGACGTGGTGGCCGCATCCTATGCCTTCGGCGCCATACAGACGGCGCTCGTACACCGCGAGCGCAACGGGCTCGGCTCCCATGTCGATGTCTCGCTGATGGAATCGGCGATGAGCCTTGTCGCGCTCCAGTACCAAGCGGCGCAATCGGACAAGCCTGCCCGTCCCTTCGTCTTTGAACCGATCAGGGCGACGGACGGCTACGTGATGATCGCGCTTGTCTCGGTCAAAACATTTCTGGGCGTCTATCCCGTCATCGGCCGCGCGGAGTGGGCGTCCGATCCCGCTTACAATTCACTCGCGGGCACGATGCAGAACCGCGCTCATGTGATGGCCGAGATCGCGGCCTGGGCGGCGGGCCGCAGCGCCGCCGAGTGCGAGCGGCTGATGTCGGCGGCGGGCGTTCCCTGCACCGTCTACTGCACGCCAGCCGAACAGCTCTCCAACCCGCATCTCCAGGAGCGCGGATCGTTTCAGGAGCTTCGCGACGCGGGAGGCGTCTTCACCGTCCTCAATCCGCCTTTCAAGCTGTCCTCGACCGACTGCTCGGCCCGCGCCTTTGTCGCGCAGCCCGGGGAACATACGGCTGTTGTCCTCGCCGAAAGACCGGCGGCGAAGATCGGGCGGAATATCTGAACGAGCCCGGGGCGAAGCGCCGCGCCCGCGCGTCCGCCGCAAGCCGACCATCTTCGCAGGCAAAAACAGCCGGGCATCGCAATGCCCGGCCGTCGGACACTTTCTTTAAACTACCAGGGCTCGTGAAAGGGACGGACCTCCGACAGGAACGTCCAGGCATCACGCGGCTGGTGGGCCAGGTGAAAGACCTCGGCCGCAATGCTTACAGGATGAATGAAGAAATCGTCGGGCTTGTCTTTGTACATTTTTCGGGCCCACGGCACGCTAATGACCGCATCGATGACCAGGTAGGCGACGTGTACCCCCTTCGGCCCGAGATCCCGCGCCAGCGACTCGGCAAGGATTCTTTGCGCGGCCTTGGTGGGCGCGAAGCCGGCAAAATTCGCCCTGCCGCGCAGGGCCGAAGTATTTCCCGTGACGATCAGCGCACCCTCGCCAGCCTTCACCATTGCGGGCGTCACCAACTGCGCCAGGTGAAGAAGCGCCAGCGTGTTGATCTCGAAATTTTTCTGCAAAACTGCCGGGTCGGTCTCCATGAACGGCGCGAAGGCGCCGCCGACCGCATTATGGACCACGACCTTGGGCGCGCCGATCTGTTCGACGACCTGCTTCAATGCAACGGGATCCGTAACGTCACACGGCGTCGCAAAAGCGTCAGGTATCTCATCCTCCAGAGCCTTCAGGCGCTCCCGGTCACGCGCGATCATCGCGACCCGATATCCGCCCTCAGCGAAACGGCGAACCAGCGATGTGCCGGTACCCGGACCTACACCCGTGATCAGTGCAAGCGGTTTTTTTACGTTTTCAGTCATGCTGCCCTCGCCGCGGTCAGGTGTTCACGAACAAAATCAAGCCGGTCGTTTCCGAAGAACATGACGTCGCCGATCATGATCGTCGGCGCGCCGAAGACGCCGCGTTCAGCGGCTTCCTTGCAATTGGCCTCAAGTGCGTCGATGGCGGCCTGACCGTCGATGCGGTCGGCAAGCCCTTTGGTATCCACCCCGACTTCCGCAAGATATTCGACGACTTCGCCGGAAGAGGTGAGCGTTCGTCCCGTTCCCCAGCACGCATTGAACAAGGCCTTGGTGGTGGCCACAGCGGCATCCGCGGACGCCGCCGCGAGAAGGGCCCGCAAACATGCTTCCCCGTCGACCGAACGTATGTTGGCGGGCTTCATCGGCAATCCATACTTTTTTGCCCAGCGCGCGAGATCGGCATTCGCATAGACGCCCTTGGCCTTGCAAGTCACTGTCGTCGGCGTATTGCCCACGATCTTCATCACCGAAATAACATTCATGGGCCGAAGGACAATTTCCGCCCCCAAAGCCGGAAGCTGGCTATAGGCGAGGTAGCTATAGGGACTGCGGAAATCAAAGAAAAACTCGATGCTCTGACTCATGTTTTGTTTCCTTTGTTGGCGCACTGCACGGGATTGTGGACGGCAGGGGACACGCGACGTCAAGGAATGTGTCGAAGACCATCCTGAGAGCCCGATGCGAAAAATGCGCCGGAGCCCGTGCTCACGCCGCCCGTCCCGGGTTGATCAGATACTTCTGACCGGTGGCGCGGCGCGCATAGGCCTGCAGAATTGACGGCTGGAGAGCCTCAGCAAGCGATATCTCCGCGCTATAGTGGCTGGCAAATGTCGTCTTGAGCTCATTCACCACGCGGCTCCGAAGACGATTGCCCTCCTCCCGCCCAATCTTTGCGAGGAACACGGACAGCAACCAGCCCCCGGCCCCCCAGGTCAAGCCGAAGCTCCGGTTGAGGATCGTCGGCGAAGGGTCAAGCGCCCCGTAAATATAGACCTGTTTCATGACCGTCGAACCGTAACGGCTGTATTCGCCGTTCTTGCGGTTAGCCGCAATCTCCATCGCCGTCAGAATCTGAGAGGCCAGCGTTCCGCCGCCAATCGCATCGAAGGCCAAGGTCGCCCCGGTCTCGGCGGCGGCATCTGCCAGGTTCTTGGGGAAATCGGCAGCCGTGCTGTCCACAACGTACCTGGCCCCGATGCCCCTGAGGAGCTTCTCCTGCTCGGCGCTCCGGACAATGTTCACCAGCGGAATGCCATCGGCAATGCAGATTCTGTTCAGCATCTGCCCGAGATTCGACGCGGCCGCCGTGTGAATCAAAGCGGTGTGTCCCTCGTTCCGCATCGTCACAGTCATGCCGAGAGCGGTCAGCGGATTGACGAAGGCCGACGCGCCATCGGCCGGCGAGGCGTCGTCGTTGAGCACAATGCATTCGGCGGATTTCACCAGCCGATACTGCGCATACATGCCGCCGCTTGCCAAAGCGACCGTCTTACCCATGAGTGCTTCGGCGCCCGAACCCGCGCCAATCACCACGCCCGCCCCTTCGTTGCCGACGGTCATCGACTTGTCGAGACGCGCGCCGAGAGCCTTAAGGGTTTTCGGTGGCACGACCGCGCTCAGGCGCGGCTTATCGGGCGTCCCTACGGCTTGCAGCGTATTCAAATCCGCGGTGCCAAGAAGCAAGATGAGATCCGACGGATTGATCGGACTCGCCTCGACCCGCACCAGCACTTCGCCCGGACCGGGGGGCGGAAGCTCAACGGTATCGAGACTCAGCTGGAGTTCACCGGCCGAGGTCACCAATGACCGCAGCTCCAATCCCTTGGTTATCGACATGCGTAGCCTTTCCTATCAAGTGCGAGCGCCGTCACAATCTGCGTCAAAGCCCCGAACGTCGCTCAACATCCCTTCCAGCGTGAAGCCCTTGTTCAGAGCCAGCAGGGTTCAGTGCCTTTGCCGTATACGGCGGCGATGGAGCCGCATCCAACCGCTGATCGGTCCGGTGGCGTCTTCCAGATTTACAGCAAGCGTCGCACTATAGTGGGATACGGGCTTCCAGTTTCGAGTAACCCTTCGCGAAGGGGCTGGCATGGTATCCCGGCTCGCCGACGACCTCGATCCTGGGATAGCGCTTCAGGATTTCTTCCCAGACGGTCTTCAGCTGCATTTCCGCCAGCCGGTTGCCGACGCAGCGGTGAATGCCGTAGCCGAAGGACATGTGCTGGCGGGGCCGCGCGCGGTCGATGATGAAGGCGTTCGGATTCTCAATCGCCTCTTCGTCGCGGTTGCCCGAGACGTACCACATGACAACCTTGTCGCCCTTCTTGATCTGCTTGCCGCGAATCTCGACGTCCTCAAGCGCGGTCCGGCGCATGTGGGCCAGCGGCGTCTGCCAGCGAATGGCTTCCGACACCATCGAGGGGATGAGCGAAGGATTGTCCCTGAGCTTCTGGTACTGATCGGGATTTTCGTTGAGCGCCAGCAGCGAGCCACTGATGCTGTTGCGCGTCGTGTCGTTGCCGCCGACGATCAGCAGGAGCAGGTTGCCGAGAAACTCCATCGCATCCATGTTCCGCGTGGCATCATTGTGAGCCAGCATGGAAATGAGATCGCCTTTCGGCGGGATGTTGACCCGCTCGTTCCACAGGACGGTAAAGGCCGCCAGAACATCGGCGCCGATTGCCGCCTTCTCCTCATAGGTCTCGACGAGCTCGCCGGGTGCGGGTGTCGTGTTCACGACGTCCGACCAGTAGGTCAGCTTGCGGCGCTCTTCCCAAGGAAAGTCAAACAGGGTGGCGAGCATCTGCGTGGTCAGCTCGATGGACACGCGGTCCACCCAGTCGAAGGTTTCGCCGCGCGGAAGCTTGTCGAGAATCTCGCCTGCCCGCTGACGGATGATGGGTTCGAGCAGCTGAAGGTTCATCGGCGAGACGACGGGGCTCACGGCCTTGCGCT
>DASVNC010000042.1:0-3899 GCA_036384055.1 Parvibaculum sp. | reverse complement strand
CGCGGCGATCTTCGCCGCCGCTCTCGGCACGGCTCAGGCCGAAGCCCCGGCGCCCGCAAAGCCAAAGACCGAAACCTCGAAAACCGCGGCCAAGCCGGCCGTTGCGAAGAAGACAGCCGCGAAAAAGCGGGCCGCAAAGCCCGGCGCAAAGAAAGTCTCGGCGACTGCTTCCAGGCACAAAGGCAAGCACAGGCACCTTGCAGCCGCCGCCAAGCCCAAACGCCATCTCGCTGTCGTCTCCTCGACCAATGTCAGCAAGGCCGATCTCAACGCCCTGACCGACGCCTTCAACGAGGCCGACCGCAAGAACTGGCCGGAAGCGATGCGCCATATGGCGCGCATCGATGATCCTGTCGCGGCCAAGCTCGTCCTCTGGACGCGCCTTGTCGCCGAAGACTCCGGTGCGACGCTGGCCGAGATCACCGATTTTCAGGAAAAGAACCCCGACTGGCCGCGCCAGACCTTGCTGACGCGCCGCGCCGAGGAAGCGTTGCTCTCCTATCCCGCTTCCAATGAGGGCCTCCTCACCTGGTTCTCCGCCCACCCACCGCAAACCGGCGAAGGCAAGATCCATTACGGCCAGGCGCTCATCGCCTCCGGACGCGGCGAAGAAGGCGGCGACTGGATCCGCCGCGCCTGGGTTGAAGACGACTTCACCCAGACCCGCCAGCGCGAAATCCTTGCAAACTTCCGCGCCACGCTGACCCCGGCGACCCAGCGGGCGCGGCTCGACCGCCTGCTCTCCGACCAGCGCACCGAGGATGCGAAGGCGACCGCCGCCCTGATCGGCGCCGACGCCCGCGCGCTCGCCGACGCCCGCATCCGCCTGATGACCGGATCGAGCACGGCCGACGACGCCCTTTCGCGCGTCCCTGCTTCCCTCAAGGGAGACCCCGGACTTCTTTTCGACCGCATCCGCTACGAGCGCCGCCGCGGCGATGACGACGCGGTGCTGCCGCTGATCCTGACCGCCCCGACGGCGCCCCACCAGCCGATCGACGTCGATGCCTGGTGGATCGAACGCAAGATCGCCGCGCGGAATGCGCTCGCTGAAGGCCGCTACAAAGACGCCTATACCATCGTGTCGCAGCACGGCCTCCAATCCGGCTCCGATTTCGCCGACGCCGAATTCTTCTCCGGCTGGATCGCGCTTCAGTTTCTGAACAATGCCGGCACGGCGCTCAGCCACTTCATCACGCTCGAAGGCGCCGTCTCGACGCCGATCAGCAAGGCGCGCGCCGAATACTGGTGCGCCCGCGCCGCCGCCGCGCAAGGCAACGGCAAAGTCGCGGACCTCTATTATCGTCGCGCCGCGACCTACCCGACCACCTTCTACGGTCAGCTTGCGACCGCCGCCCTGGCGATCAACAACAGCGATCTCAGACTGCATCTGCCGCGCGACCCCCAGCCGACGGCCACGGAAAAGGCCGAGTTCAAGAAACTCGAACTTGTTCATGCTGTCTACATTCTTCACGACCTCGGCCGCACCGATCAGATGTGGAGCTTCATGCTGCATCTGGCCGACATTCTGGAAACGCCGCAGCAAATGGTCGAACTGGCCGATCTCGCCGTCGCTTTCGACGATCCGAAACTCTCGCTGCGCGTCGCCAAGGCGGCGTCCCAGCGCAACATCGTGCTGCCGCAGCGCGCCTATCCTGTTTCTCTGATGCCCGCCTATCCCGAAAAAGGTCCGCGTGTCGAAAAGGCTCTGGTCTACGGCCTGTCACGGCAGGAGAGCGAGTTCGATCCGGCCGTCGTCAGCTCCGCCGGCGCGCGCGGGCTGATGCAGCTGATGCCGGCGACCGCCCGCCGCGTCGCGCGTCAGATTTCCGTTCCCTATTCGCCGCGCCGCCTGACCACGGACCCGGCTTACAATGCCATGCTCGGCTCGGCGCATCTCGGCGATCTGATTGACGGATATACCGGCTCCTACGTGATGAGCGTCGCCGCTTACAATGCCGGCGCGACCCATGTCGGCGAATGGGTCGATCAGTTCGGCGATCCGAGATCGACCGCCGTCGATCCGGTTGACTGGATTGAAAACATCCCCTTCACCGAGACCCGCAACTACGTGCAGCGCGTGATGGAAAACCTCGAAGTCTATCGCAGCCGCCTCAGCGGCAGCGCGCAACGCATCCGCCTCGGCGACGACATCCGCCGCAACACCGGGGCGCCGATTGCGACGGCGGCGCCGGCGCCCGGCAAGATTCCGCTGGCCTCGCCGTTCAATGCATCGGAAACGATGGCGCCCGTCGGCGATGCCGACGACAAGGGCGACGACAAGCTGGCAGACGCCGTTGAGCCGAAAGCGGCCCCGGTGCCGATGGTCGCCCCGAAGAACACGACGACGCCTCGGACGCCTCTCGCGCCCGGCCATAGCGGGCATTGACCCCATGACGGCGCCTTACCGGGAAGTTTTCTACACCACCCAGGACGGCCTGCGCCTCTTCGCCAAGGATTTCGGCCCGCGCGGGTCGAAGCCGACCCCGGTCATCTGCCTGCCCGGCCTGACGCGCAATTCCAAGGACTTCGATGAGCTGGCCACGCATCTCTCGGCAAGCCGCCGCGTCATCTGCCCCGACTTGCGCGGACGCGGCCGCTCGCAATATTGCGACGGCTGGGCCGACTACACGCCGCAGACCGAGATGCTCGACGTCTTCGATCTGATGGGCGCGCTCGGTCTGCACCAGGCCGCATTCATCGGCACATCGCGCGGCGGCATCATCGCCATGCTGATGGCGGCGCAGCGCCCGAACGCAATCCGCGCCGCAACGCTGGTCGACATCGGGCCCGAGGTCGCGCTTGACGGCCTGAAACGCATTGCCAGTTATGCCGGCGTCATGGAAGCACCCGAAAGCTGGACCGAAGCCGCCTTCAAACTGCGCATGATGAACGAGCGGGACTTCCCGACCCTGACGGGAGATGACTGGTACGTGCAGGCCCGCCGCACCTTCGCCGAACGCGACGGCGCGCCGAAGCTCGATTACGACCCGAAAATCGGTGTCGGCCTGCGCAAGGGCCTCGAAGCGGCAAACGGCAGCGCGCCGCCGCCGATGTGGCCCCAGTTCAAGGCGCTGAGCCACGTGCCGCTGCTGACCATCCGCGGCGAAAACTCCGACATCCTCTCCGCCGAAACGCTTCGGCGCATGGGCAAGGAACATCCGAAATTTTCCAGCGTCACCGTCAAGGATCGCGGCCACGTGCCCTTCCTCGACGAGCCGGAAGCCCTGGCCGCGCTCGATGCTTTTTTCTCGGGCATCGCCTAGCCCCGCCTCACGCGCAACATCTTCGTCGCACCGATCTGAAATTCAAACGGCACGGGCACGAGCTCCGGCGCGAACCCGAATGCCTCCAGCTCGCGCGTCACGATCGGCAGGTGGCTCGATGGCCGTCCATCGAGATTGATGAGCGGAAAGATCCGCGCTTCGTCCGCAACGCGCATCAACTCGCGGATCGCCGCCAGATGAAACGCGCAATCGAGTTCATCGCCGTAGAGAAAAAGAAAATGCGATGAAAGGACGATATCGAATTCGCCCTTGCCGAACGGGAGATTCGGCAACGCGGCCGGCACATAACGCAGATGTTTCCGTTTCTCGAAATCGGCGAGAAACAGCTCCAGCGCCTCGCGCCGCCGGCGATGCACCGCCTCTTCCGAGCCGTAGAAATCCCATCTGAAACGATAGGCCGCGACCCGCATGCCCTGCCGCATGGCGACAGCGGTGTCCTCGAAGCGCCGCCCGATCGCCGCACCGTCGAATTGATAAAGCGGATCGGCCGCAACCGCCTTGTATCCGCGCGCCGGGGCTTCGGCCGCAAAGGACGCCGGGCCGCCGCCCGCATCGAGAAACGAAGTGCCGGGCGGCACACCGCCGAGCGCGAAGTAGGCCTCGTATTCGTCG
>DASVNC010000041.1:0-2287 GCA_036384055.1 Parvibaculum sp. | reverse complement strand
ATCGACGGCTTCGTCTCGGTCGATGAAGTGCGCCGCCTTCTCGAACTCACCAAGCTGCCCGGCGACGAGCAGGCGGAGGTGAACACGCTGGCCGGCGTCATGTTCAACTGGTTCGGCCGCCTGCCGCGCGCCGGCGATTATTTCGGCTGGAACGGCTACCGCTTCGAAGTCGTCGACATGGACGGCCCGCGCATCGACAAGGTGCTGATCGTCCCGGCGCAGAACCTGCCCATCGGCTCGCCCCTGGCCCGCACGGCGGATTAGCCGTGTAATAGGACGCGAGGACGGCGGATTGGCGCAAGGCCCTCACCCTCCCATCGCTTCGCAATGGGCCCCTCCCTCTCCCAGAGGGAGAGGGGTTTAGGCCCGCTCTTTCTAGGCCCTCTCCCTCTGGGAGAGGGTTGGGTGAGGGCCTTCCTCACTCCACCCGCACAACCTTCCCCGGATTGAGAATGCCCTTGGGATCAAGCGCGCGCTTCAGCGTTCGCATCAGCTCGATCTCGACCGGCGATTTCGTCGCCGCGATTTCATCGCGCTTCATCCGCCCGACGCCGTGCTCGGCGCTGATCGAGCCTGAAAGCTCGCGCACGATCCCGTGTACGATGGCGTTCATCTCCTCCCAGCGGGCGAGAAACGCCGCCTTGTCCATGCCGATGGGCTGGCTGAGGTTGAGGTGAATGTTGCCGTCGCCGATATGGCCGAAGGGCACGGGCCGGATGCCGGGCAGCCGCTTCGTCACCGCCGCGCTCGCCCGCGCGATGAGCTCCGCCACCGCCGATACCGGCACCGAGACGTCATGCTTGATGCTGCCGCCTTCGAGCTTCTGCACATCGGACATGTTTTCGCGCAAGGCCCAGAAGGCGGCGCGCTGCGTCTGCGACCGGGCAACCGCGGCGTCGCTCACAAGCCCGGCTTCCATCCCTTTCGCCAGCAACCCTTCCAGCGTGTCCGCCAGCACGCCGCCGTCGCCGCCCGACGTGAGTTCGATCAGCACATACCAGGGCGAGGGCGCGGCGAGCGGGTCGGCGGCGCCGGGCACATGCCGCGTCACGAACTCGATGCCGATGCGCGGCATCAGCTCGAAGCCGGTGACGAGCCCGCCGGTCGCCGCTTCCGCCAGCCGCAGCAGCTTCACCGCCGCCTCGACCGAAGGCACCGCCGCGAACGCCGTCTCGACCGAACGCGGCCGGGGGAAAAGTTTCAGCACCGCGCCGGTAATGATGCCGAGCGTTCCTTCCGAGCCCATGAATATCTGTTTCAGATCGTAGCCCGTATTGTCCTTGCGCAGCCCCTTGCGCCCGTCCCAGACGCGCCCGTCCGCCAGCACGATCTCGAGCCCGAGCACAAGATCGCGCGCATTGCCGTAATGCAGCACCGCCGTCCCGCCGGCATTGGTCGAAAGATTGCCGCCGATCTGGCAGCTTCCTTCGGAGGCGAGACTGAGCGGAAAAAGCCGGCCCGCCGCCTCCGCCGCCGCTTGCGCCGCTGCCAGCGTCACGCCGGCCTCGACCGTCAGCGTGTTGTTCTCCGCGTCGAGCGCGCCGATGCGGTTCATGCGCGAGAGCGACAGGATGATCTCCTCGCCCGTCTCGAAAGGGATCTGCCCGCCGACGAGCCCGGTATTTCCACCCTGCGGCACGACCGGCGTGCCCGTCTCATGCGCGATCTTCATCAGCGCCGAAACCTCCGCCGTCGAGCCCGGCCGCAACACGGCGCCCGCGCGCCCCTTGTAGAGGTCGCGCCGTTCGACGAGATAGGGCGCCATGTCGGCGGTGTCGCCGATGAAACCTTTCGGTCCGACGACCTCCCTCATCCGCGCCAATGTTTCGGGCGACGCCATTACGCCCCCACCCGCTTATGGGCGCGCACGCCGCCATGCAGAATGCGCGGGCGTCCGGCATCGTCGCGCTCAAGGAAATGGTAGGTGGCGCGTTCCGTGAAGCCCGGCGCGACGCCGGTGAAAAGCTCCGCATCCACCGCATCGAGCGGCACGCGCTTCACGCCCGAAATGACGGCGGCGGACGGCGAGGGGACGATCGTTGCGATCAATCGTCCGCTTTCCGCCGTCACCTCGATCGTCTCCATCCAGTTGGCATAGCGGCCTTCGTAGAGCGCGGTGTCGAAGGCAAATCCCGGTGTCACTTCAGGCGTGGCGGGCGGCCTCACGCCTGCATGCGCGCCGAAAACCTCGTCGAGCAACGCGCCGGCCAATCCCTTGCCGTTGCCGCCATTCGTCAGCAGCGCGAACACGGTGCCGCTCGCCGGATGATAGCGCAGCCACGCCGCC
>DASVNC010000040.1:0-2465 GCA_036384055.1 Parvibaculum sp. | reverse complement strand
CCTCGCCGTGCTGGGCGGCGCCAATGCCGCCGCGCTGGAAACGCCGGAGGGCGAGTTTGAAGTGATCCAGTTCCGCGACGCGGCGCTGACGGCGCCTTCGACCTATGTGCTCAGCGGATTGCTGCGCGGGCAGGCGGGCACCGAGGCCGCGATGTGCGCGCCGCTGGCGGCGGGCGCGCGCTTCGTCCTGCTCGACGGCGCGATTTCGGAAATCGGCATGAGCGATGCCGAACGCGGGCTCGCCCGCGTCTGGGCCTATGGGCCTGCGCCGAAGCCCCTCGACGATGTTTCTTATGTGCGCGAGACGCGAAGCTTCAAAGGCATTGGCCTCCGGCCTTTCTCGCCCGTCCATGTGAAGGCCGCGCGGGCGGCGGGCGGCGACATCGCGCTCACCTGGACCAGGCGCACGCGGACCGGCGGCGACAGCTGGGAAGGCACCGACGTGCCGCTCGGCGAGGAGAGCGAGGCCTACGAGGTCGACATCGTTTCGGGCGGCGTCGCCATCCGCACGCTGAGCGCCAGCACACCCGCCGCGACCTATGTCGCCGCCAGCCAGACCGCCGATTTCGGCTCAACCAGTTTCACGACGCTGACGGTCAGGGTCGTGCAGATAAGCCGCGCCTTTGGACGCGGCACGATCAGAGAGGCAACGCTTAATGTCTGACACGGCGCATCTCGCACTCCCCTATCTCGACGCGGCGCAGGCGCAGAAGCATGTGACCGTCAACGACGCGCTGACGCGGCTGGATGCGCTGGTGCATCTGTCGGTGAAAGACCGCACGCACACCGCGCCGCCCGCAACGCCCGCCGACGGCGACCGCTATATCGTCGCGGCCTCGCCGACCGGCGCATGGGCGGGCGCGGCGGCGAAGATCGCCGTCTGGACGGCGGGCGCCTGGCTGTTCCTGACGCCGGACACGGGCTGGCGCGCCTATGACGCGGGCGCGGGCGAATTCGTCTACTGGTCGGGCGCGAGCTGGGTGAAGGAATTCGCCGGCACCGTCGCAACAAGCCCGCATGGCGCGGCGACGACGTTCGGCATTGTCGAAGGCGACCACACCATCGTCGCCGGCGCCTATAACGACACGAGCTTCCAGATCCCCGACCGCGCCATCGTGCTGGGCGTCACCGGCCGGGTGCTGACCTCGATCACCGGCGCGACCTCCTGGAACCTCGGCGTCGCCGCCGACGCCTCGCGTTATGGCAGCGGCATCGGGGCGTCTGCGGGCTCCACCGTCATCGGCCCCTCCGGCTCGCCCACGACCTACTGGGGCGCGACCTCGCTCCGCGTTTCAGCCGTGGGCGGAAGTTTCACGGGCGGCAAGGTGCGGCTGTCGGTGCATTACATGGCGATTACGGGGGCGGGGGTGTGAAGCTGGCGGCTTTCTGTTACCTTTGAACGTCTTCTTACCGACTAGGCAGCCATTCATGACAGCCGAACTGTTGAATCTTCCGTGGCAGATACAAGTTTCGGTCGCAAGCGGGTATGCAGCTTATCTACTCGCCTACGTCGGCCTTCGTGGCCACCACAAAGCAATCGACATCGCATTTGTCACATTGGTATTTGGTCTCTTCGCAACCGCAGTTCTGGCGCTAGCGGGATCCTACGGGGCCGTGATCGCTGGAATTGCGGCATTTCTCGTCGCTTGTGGGTCTGGAATCATATGGCGCAAATGGGGCCGGTCTGCGGCCAAATATGTATTGAGGTCGGCAAATGTGAGCTGGTCGGACGACGATCCTTCCGCTCTCGCGACTTTGAGCGCCAACACCAAATTTCCGCTCAGCGGGATCGCCGTTTTGCTGGATGATGGAACTTGGCTCAGATGTGATGATACGTCGAAGTTTCACGACGCTCCCTTTGGCCCCTGTTTATTGGGACAAAATGGAGACGTTGCGCTCTACCTCACTCATGAAGACAAACCCGATAGCGAATCTAAAGAGCTCACTACGGTACGTAACAAAGACTACGGCGATAGAATTACATATGTGCCAGCATCGCGTATCAGGCTGGTCACGTTGCGACATATAAGTCGCTAGTCATTCTTAGACGGCGGTGGTGTCGGCTTGCTCTCATTTGTATTAGGTAGTGGGGCCATCGGTTGCGTCGTCGCGCCGGGATTCGGTTTCGGCGCGTAGGTCTTTTCCATGTTACTTCCGCTGGACCTATTGTCGGTCGAATTCGCCATGTGTACCTCCTGTTTTTCGATGATTCGACCTCATCAGTGTACGCCGGTAAAAGGCTGCACAAGGGGTGGCTACTGAAAAGAACTGTGGATTGCGTTTGGCATTTTGATCGCCTGCGATTCCATCGCTAGATTGCCAAATGTCGTTTCCTCGCGCTTTTTTTGTCATGGCCCGGCTCGACCGGGCCATCCACGCCTTTGTCATGCCCGTGAAGCCTGAAGACGTGGATGCCCCGCTTAAAGCGGGGCATGACGGGGAGAGGTGAGGAGCGGAAACGCCTT
>DASVNC010000039.1:0-2491 GCA_036384055.1 Parvibaculum sp. | reverse complement strand
GCCATTGCCCGCCAGCCGTTCGACCAGTTCGCGGAAATAGGCCGGACGCCAGAAGTGGCGCTTCAATCGCGTGCGCCAGCCGGACGGAATGTCGAGCGCATCGACCAGCGCGTCGAAGAGCGCGAGGTCGCCCATCTCGATGTCGAAGGTCTTGAGACCGCCTGCCCGCACCGCTTCCACCGCCAGCGCCAGCATCTCCGCGTCGGCCGCGTCGGCGTCCTTGCCGCCGAAGAACTCCGCGCCGGTCTGCACGAACTCGGTGGGTTTCGCCGATCCTTTCGGCTCGAAGCGGAAGGCCGCGCCGGAATAGCAGAAGCGCGCTTCGCCCGTGCCACCGTTCCGGTCGAGATAAAGCCGGCAGGTCGGAATGGTCAGGTCGGGGCGCAGGCAAAGCTCCTGCCCGCCCGGATCGGTGAACACATAGAGGCGGCGGCGGATGTCTTCGCCCGAGCGGTCGAGGAAGACGTCGGCGGGCTGGAGCAGCGGCGGCTCGACCGGCTGAAAGCGGGCCTGCTCGAAAACGGCGCGCATGGCGCCGCTGCGGTCCTTGCCGGACCCCTGCTTAGCCGCGGCCGCGTTCGCCTCGCCGTCCGGATCGTAGTCGGGCGGCAGCGTCGCCTCGAGCGCCGCCAGCGTATCGACGCGCGGGTTGCGGTGCGGCTTCAGGGCGTCCTTGGCCGTCGAATAGGGAATGCCCGCAAGCTTGCAGGCGTCGGTGAGGGCCCTGGGATTTGCCGCGAAATAGCTGCGGATCCGGGCCACGGAGCGATCTATCGTCGGTTTCATGGGCGGCAAACTATTACGATGTTTCGTATTTCTCAAGCGCAAGTTACGAAATATCGCTCCTCTATAGAGGGGATTTATTACGATTTTATGTGAATAAGGGCCGGTGGGCGCGCGGAATCAGCGCCGATGCCGGGCCAGAATTTCGCGCACGCCTTCGACCAGTTTCGCCCGGGGCACATTGACCTGCGCCGCCTGGCTCTGCCGCCACTCGGCGTTGTCCTCGATGGTGGTCGACACCTCGGACCCGAGAACGAGATCCTTCAGCGTGACGGTGCCCTCGGCGCGTTCATTCTCGCCCTCGATGACGGCGATGGGCGCGCCGCGCTTGTCGGCATAGCGGAGCTGCGCCTTCATGCCGGAGCCGCCGAGATACATCTCGGCTCTTATCCCCGCCTGCCGGAGTTCGCCGACCATCGCCTGATAACCGGCCATGTTGCCGGCATCGAGCGTCAGCACGACGACCGGCGCGTCCGGCTCGGCAACGGCGTCAACTTTCTGCAACAGCTGCAAGGCCGCCAGCAGGCGGCTGACGCCGACGGAAAAACCCGTCGCCGGAACCTTCACGCCCTTGAAGCGCTCGATGAGCCCGTCATAGCGCCCGCCCGAACCGACGGAGCCGAAGCGCACGGTGTTGCCGTCTTCGTCCTTCGTGTCGAAGAGCAGTTCCGCCTCGAAGACGGGGCCGGTGTAATAGCCGAGACCGCGCACGATCCAGGAGTTGAACTCGATGCGGTCCGGGCCATAGCCCGCCGCCGTGAAGAGCGCATCCATCTCGGCAAGCTCGTCGATGCCTTCGCGGCCGATGGCGCTGGCGCCGACGACCTTGCGCCAGCCTTCAAGCACAGCGGCGCGGTCGCTCGCGGCCGCGGTCAGTCCCGACTCCACATAGTCGAGCACGCGGGCGATCTGTGCGGGTTCCAGCCCCGCGCCCTTGGTGAAGTCGCCGGATTCGTCCTTGCGGCCCGCGCCGAGAAGCAGCTCGACGCCACGGCGGCCGAGCTTGTCGAACTTGTCGATCGAGCGCAGCACCGTCATGTGGGTGCGGTCGGCGGCGTCAGTGCCGATGCCGATCTCTTCGAGCAATCCGTCCAGAACCTTGCGGTTGTTGACACGGATGCGGTACTGGCCGCGCGGAATGGACAGCGCCTCCAGCACATCGGCGCCCATCATGCACATCTCCGCATCGGCGGCGACGGTGGGGGCGGCAACCGTGTCGGCGTCGAACTGCGTGAACTGGCGGAAGCGGCCGGGGCCCGGCTTTTCGTTGCGCCAGACGGGGCCGACCTGATAGCGGCGGAAGGGCTTGGGCAGACCGTCATAGTGCTCGGCCACATAGCGGGCGAGCGGCGCGGTCAGATCGTAACGCAGCGACAGCCATTGCTCGTCGTCGTCCTGAAAGGAAAAGACGCCTTCGTTGGGGCGGTCTTCATCCGGCAGGAATTTGCCGAGCGCGTCGGCATATTCGATGGTCGAGGTTTCCAGCGGGTCGAAGCCGTAGCGCTCATAGACGTCGCGGATGAGGCCCAGCATGCGCGTTTCCGCCCGCACCATTGCCGCGGTGACGTCGCGCAGACCCTTCGGCACGCGGGCCTTGGGGCGAAATGTCTTTTCCTGCTTGGCCATGACCTTCAACGCGTTCTTTTGCCGTCCGATGCGGCGCGGGCGCATACCTAACCCATCGGTCCCGGCCTCACAAGGCAGCGAC
>DASVNC010000038.1:0-2416 GCA_036384055.1 Parvibaculum sp. | reverse complement strand
CCCCGGCCCCGGCGGCAGTTCGTCGATCCGGCGGCTGGAAGCCAGGGGCTCCGTCGTGGTCACGCAGAAGGATCAGGTCGTCACCGGCGAGACCGCGATCTTCGATCCGCGCGCCAACCTCATCACCATGGCGGGCGGCGTCGTGTTGACCCAGTGCAAGAACGTGCTCAAGGGCGACCGCCTCAAGGTCGACATGACGACCGGCGTGTCGCGCGTCGAATCCGACACCAACAAGGTGCAGGGCATGTTCATGCAGGGCGAGAATTGCGGATCGGGTTCGGGCGGCGCGAAACCGGCGCCGGTGGCCATACCTTCACTCATCCCCGGCAAAAAATAAGACATATCAGGGCCTTAAAGATTAATTCAGGCGCCGACGGTTGAAGCCGGTGGCGCGAGCCTGTATCTACTGGCGGGGCGCGTGGGGTGTTTCGCTGGGCAGGGACATCCATTCATTCATGGTTCGTCAGCGAAGCGATTCGCCGGCGGACGCGTCGCGGAATCACCGTGAAAGGCGTAAGCGAAGCGGGATGGTGGATTTACTCGGCATGTTCCGTCGACGCCCCGCGAAGCGCGCGCCCGGGTTTGCGCGGTCGCGCGAAGACATTACCGCGCTCGGCGATTCCTTTGGCGACATGCTGACGAGCCCGGTGCGCGATGTCCCTCAGAAAGCGCGTGCCGCCTCGCTGCCCGCGCTGGAATTGCCGCCGCAATCGGACGTCGAGCCGCCGCGTGAACCGCGTCCGCGGACGCAGGCGCCCCGTCCCAAAGCAGGCGCCAGATCCGACGCCAGGGCCGGGGCCGGCGAAGCGCCGCGCCTGATCAAGCGGCCCGGCTTTCTGGCCGTGCACAGCGTCGAAAAAAGCTTCGGCACACGGCAGGTCGTGCGCGGCGTCAGCATCTATGTCCGCCGCGGCGAGGCCGTCGGCCTGCTCGGCCCGAACGGCGCCGGCAAGACGACCGTGTTCTACATGATCACCGGGCTGATCAAGGCGGATCGCGGCGCCATCGAACTCGATGGCCATGACGTGACCAAGCTGCCGATGTATCAGCGGGCGCGGCTCGGCATCGGCTATCTGCCGCAGGAAGCCTCGATCTTTCGCGGCCTCACGGTGGAACAGAATATTCGCGCCGTGCTCGAGGTGGTCGAGCCCAGCCGCAAGAAACGCGAGCGCGAGCTCGACGCGCTGCTCGACGAATTCAACGTCACGCGGTTGCGCAAATCGCCGTCGATCGCGCTCTCCGGCGGCGAGCGCCGCCGCGTCGAAATCGCGCGTGCGCTGGCGACCCGTCCGAACTACATGCTGCTCGACGAGCCCTTCGCCGGCATCGATCCGATCGCGGTCGGCGACATTCAGGACCTGGTCCGGCACCTGACCAACCGCGGCATCGGCGTCCTGATCACCGACCACAATGTACGGGAAACGCTCGGCCTGACCGACCGCGCCTATATCGTTTATGCCGGGCAGATTTTGACCGAGGGCAGTCCGGAGGAAATCGTCAACGATCCGGATGTACGCCGTCTTTACCTTGGCGAGGAATTCCGGCTTTAGCGCACCGGTCGCCAAGGCTGGGGACGGCATGGCGTTAAAGTGTTGCGTTGATTTAACAATCCAGGTCACGCTGCGGTGCAAAACCGGCTTCCGGCTTTGCCTGCGGCGCCATAGCGAGATTTTCGCTGGCGTCAAGGCGTGTACAAGGGCTCTGGACTAATATAAGCAAGAATCGGACCAACTTTTGATGGATCGGTTCTTGGCCCCATGGCGCTGACGCAAAGACTAGAGTTTCGCCAATCGCAGTCGCTGGTGATGACGCCGCAATTGATGCAGGCGATCAAGCTGCTGCAATTGTCGAATCTCGACCTTTCCGCCTTCGTCGAGGAGGAACTGGAGCGCAATCCGCTGCTGGAGCGGGCCAGTGACGGTCCGGAAGCCCCGGTAGCAGGCGAACCGGCCGCCGAGCGCGCCGAGTTTTCCGATTCGGGCGAATCCGGCAGCCATGGCGAGGAAGGCGGCGATGGCTCCGACATGGCGTCGGGCGCCACCGGTGACGCCTTCGAGCCGGGCCAGGAAGACTGGCTGAACCGCGACCTCGGCAGCCGCACCGAAATCGAGCAGACGTTGGACACCCCGCTGGACAACGTCTTTTCCGAGGAGCCCGCCGAGGCTGCTGCCCGTGTGGCGCAGGATGCGGCACCGACCGCCTATACCGAATGGGGCGGCGGCGCCTCCAACGACGACGACTATAATCTGGAAGCCTTCGTCGCCGCCGAGGTGACGCTCGGCAGCCACCTTGCCGAGCAGCTTGCCGTCGCCTTCAGCGGCCCGGCGCAGCGCATGATCGGACAGTATTTGATCGATCTCGTCGACGACGCCGGTTATCTGCCGCCGGATCTGGGGCAGGCCGGGGAGCGGCTGGG
>DASVNC010000037.1:0-3476 GCA_036384055.1 Parvibaculum sp. | reverse complement strand
TGCGGGCTCTTCTCGATGTGCCGCACCAGCGTCACCAGATGATCGTCGCCATCGACGACATCGGCATAGCCTGGATGTTCGTTGAGCTCGCCCTGCGGCTTGTAGAAGGTCACCTGCGGAAGCTTGCCGCTGTCGATGGCGGCAATGAACGCCTTGCCCTTCAGCCCGCCGTCGAGCAGATGCGTCGCGCGCGCCGCCGTGCCCGGCGCCATGTCGGCGAAATAATTGAACGGCTGATGGTGACACTGGAAGTTGAGCGGCTTGACGTAGCAGCCCTTCTCACCGGCCGCGAGCGCGGCGCCCCAGCCGCCGCCATACCATGCCCATGTCACGCCCTTGGCCGTCAGCAGATCGCCGATGGTCTGTTCGGTTTGCGGCGGCAGCGTTTTCGGCGAACTCGGAAAAGCCGGCTTGTCACCGGCCGCCAGCGGATTGGCACTCGGCTGATAGGCGGGCTGCATCGTGTTGATGGCGTAAAAATCCGGCGTCAGCGATCCGTCGTTGACGAATTTCGGCGGGCCATCCAGCGCCGATTTGGGCGCATCCGGCACGAGCTTCAACGAAACGCCGTCGGCATTCAGCACCGCGATCTTGTCTTTCGCCGAGCTCCTGTCGGCCTCGGGATAGACCGGCGTGCAGGCGCAGATCAGCCAGAAATGATTGAGGAACGATCCGCCGAAGGCACCCATATAGAAATTATCGGCCAGCGTATATTTCCGCGCGATCTTCCACAGCGGCAGTTTCGAGCCGTCGTAGTGGCCCATCACCAGCGCGCCGGAATCGCCATAGGCGACGAAGCCGTCATTCTTGCCGCCGTCGATCTGCATCTGGTTCTGATAGAATTTATGCACGAGGTCGCGCGTCGCCACCGTCAGCGGCAGGTTGAACCCCTTCGGATCGTCGATGGCGAAAGGCGCATTCGGCAGATGCCGCGCCTTGGTGTCCGCCTCGCTGATCGCGGGCTTCACGTCCTCGCCCGTCAGTCCCTTCCAGACCGGCGGCAACGCCTTCAGCACCGTGCCGTCGCGGTCGAGCTGAGGCGCAATCGCCTTGGCGTCCGCCAGGCCGTTAGCGCCCGGAAACTTTCCATAGAGATTGTCGAAGCTGCGGTTCTCCGCATAGATCACGACAATCGTGTCGATGGCGTCGAGCCCGGGCGGCGTCGCGCCAGCACTGGCCGGGAACGGCAAACAGGCCATCGCAAGCGCAGCGATGGTCAGGCTCGATATTGCGCGCATCCATGTCGTCATCGTCGATCCTTGCATTGCACGGGCTCCCTCGGGCGGCGACCGATCATTTTCCCCGACCGTCACAATCTGATGACATCGCCGAGCCCCGCCAGCGCCAGCGACGCCGCGCCGTGAAGACCGGCCAGCCCGCCCGCCTCCTCGGTCAGGTCCGCCACGTGCGCGGCTTCCTCTTTCCGCTGCGCCGCCGACTTCTTGTCGTGAAGCGGCCCGAACATCAGCGTGTAACGTCCCGGAAAATCGCCGGCGAAGGCCAGATAGGCCTCGCGCAAAGCACGCGCGCCGCCGGCACTTTCGAGATCGGTTATCAACATCTCGTAGCCTTCAAGCGCCACGGCCCCCAACAGTTCGTCGAGATTGGCGAAATGACGATAAGGCGCCGCCTCGGAAACGCCCGCGCGCCGCGCCGCCTCGCGCAAGGTGAGCGCATCGCGCCCGCGGATGTCGATCAGCGTCACCGCCGCATCCATCAAGGCGCGTTTGAGATCGCCATGATGGTACTTCGTCTTCTGTCCCCGCAGCCGCGCCCGCATGTTAACGCCGTTCTCCATTTGTCCGACGCCGAAATGTTATCGACGTTAACATCAAGATCAAGTCAAATCAGGAGAACAGTCCGGGAACTGACGGGAACAGGTCAGGACAGGCCGAAGTCGAATTCGTCGTGCATCCCTTCGACCTCGACCACCGTGTCGGTGAAGAAGCCGTTGAACGACGTCTGCATGCCGATCGAATAGGCGCCCATGCGGCCGAACTCGATCCAGTCGCCCTCGCCGATCCAGTCCGGCAATTCGAAATGCACTTTGAAGACGTCGAGGCTGTCGCATGTCGGCCCGAAAAGCCGGAAAGACTGCATGACCTCGTTGTCGATTGTCCGCCGCGTCCGCGTCGGATGCGCAATCGCCCTGACGGGCGGCTTCAGCTCGCCAAGCTGGATTTCGGCGAGGCATCCATAAACGCCGTCGTTGATGTAGAGATCGTCGCCTTTGCGAAGCTGCACCTGCGCCAGCACGGAGCAGCCCTCCGCCGACAAGGCGCGGCCTGGCTCGGCAAGCAGCGGCATGTCGAGCGCGAAGTCACGTTTCGCCGTCCGGATCGCCTCGAAGAAAGCCTCGAAGGGCGGCACCGGATCGCCATAGGTAACCGGGAAACCGCCGCCGACATCCAGATATTCGATAGGCACGCTCGCCTCGCGCGCTATCTCCGCCGCCGCCTGCATGGCGACGCGATAGGCCAGCGGATCGGGGCACTGGCTGCCGACATGAAACGCAATCGCCGTCTTGCAGCCGCGCTCATGCGCGTCCTTCAACAGCGTCACGGCATCTTCGTGCGACGCGCCGAACTTCGATGACAGGTTGTAAAGCGCGTGCCCTTTCGGCGTCGCGATCCGCACCTCGACGGTGATGTCGTTCCCGACGACTTCAATGAGCTTGTCGAGTTCGGAGTGGTGATCGACCACATAATGCTCGATGCCGTAGACCTCGTCAGCGGCTTCAAGCGCGCCCCGCCCCTTCACCGGATGGTTGAAGTAGCAATGCGCGTCTGGAAACAGCTCGCTCACCTTGGCGATCTCCGGCAGCGACGCCGTGTCAAAATGCCGGACACCCGCTTCATGGAGCGCGCGCAGCACGTGGACATCCGGATTGCATTTGACCGCATAGAGAACGGTCCCCGGAAATCCGTCGAGAAACATCTTCGCCCGCGCCTTCAGAATATCCGGAAAGACGACGAACACCGGATAGGACGGGTCGAGCCGCGCGGCGACTTCGGCGACGGATTTGAACCTGACTTCCTTCAACTCCCGCTCCTTTTCACCCCGCCGCCTTGTTCAAACGCGCGATCAGGCTCGATGTATCCCAGCGCTTGCCGCCCATCGCCTGAACCTCCGAATAAAACTGATCGACCAGCGCCGTCACCGGCAGATGCGCGCCATTGCGCCGCGCCTCATCGAGACAAATCGCCAGATCCTTGCGCATCCAGTCGACCGCGAAGCCGTGATTGAACTCGCCGGAGATCATTGTTTTATAACGGTTCTCCATCTGCCAGCTCTGCGCCGCGCCCTTGGAGATCACGTCGATCACAGCCTCCGGATCGAGCCCCGCCTTCGCCGCGAAGTGAATGCCTTCCGACAGCGCCTCGACAAGCCCCGCAATGCAGATCTGGTTGACCATCTTGGTGAGCTGCCCGGCGCCCGCCGGTCCCATGCGCCTGACCGCGCGCGCATAGGCCGCC
>DASVNC010000036.1:0-2958 GCA_036384055.1 Parvibaculum sp. | reverse complement strand
TCAGGCAGCGTTCCGCCAGTTGCCGTGGAAGCCGAAAGGCACCCGCGTCGGCAATTCGACACGCGCGACCGGACCTGCGGAAATATCACTCGCATCCAGCACGACGAAATCGCTGAGATTGCGCGCCTGATCGTAGACGAGCGTCACCAGCCAGCCGTCGCCCTCGGCAGCGGCGGCGCTGCGCGGCACGAAGACGGGCTCCATGACGAACTTGCCCGCGCCCGGCTCGTAAAAGCGGCTGCGGCCCGTCGTGAGGTCAAGATGAACGACGGTATCGTAGGGACTGCCGCGCTGGGCTTCGCGGCGGCGGGCGGCGTGGAAGCCGTGCCGGTAGTTCAAGCCGGCGAAGCGCTCGTCGAGACGCGGAAACTCGCCGCCGAGTTCGGCGAGCGATTCTTCCTTGTAGGTGTTCGTGTTGCCGTCGAGATCGAAAGTCCAGCGCACCAGCCTGGAATCCTCATCGGCAAGTTCCGGCGGCGCCTTGCTGCCGTCGGCGTTGGGGAAAAGCGGCACGCGGCTGTACTTCATCACATCGGCGATGACGCGCGTCTTGCCGCCCTCATGGCTCGTATAGGCGTTCATCGGATGATAGACGTAGCAGGCGTCGCCCTCGAACCAGCGGATCGTATCGACGCCGGCATTGCGGCCCATGATGCCGATGCGCGTGCGCACCGCCGGATCCCAGGCGATGACCGGCCCGCCGCGCAGAATGCGGGGCACGTCGATGGTCGCGGGGAAGATCGGAAAGATCACATGTTCGTCGGTGGTGATGAAGTCATGCACCATGCTCGCGTAGGGCGCCTGGAACATATCGGAGCGCGTGAGACGCCCCGCCGCATCGACGACCTGATAGGAAATGTCCGGCGTGCCCGGCCCCGCCGCCATGTAGCCGAAGAACATCATCTCGCCCGTCTTCGGATCGATCTTCGGATGCGCCGTCATCGGACCTTCGTACTTACCGCCGAACGTCCACGAGCCGAGGGTCTCGAGCGTGATGGGGTCCATCGCCACCGGCGAGGAGCCCTCGTCGATCGCCATCAGCCTGCCGCCGTGCCAGACGATGTTGGTATTGGCGACGGTGCCCGGCAGGTCTTCCCCGCCCGGGGCGCGCGCGCCGCCAAAGGCCGTGTCGATCAGCCGCCGTCCGGCCTTCCGCTGCGCCTTGTAGCCTTCCGTCTGCACCCAGCGGTTGCGGTAGCTCGCCTTTCCACCCTCGACATGAATTGCATGAACCATGCCCTCGCCCAAAAACCAGTGATGGCGATGTCCGAGCGGCGGAAACATGGGGTTCGGACCGTTCCTGTAAAGAGTGCCGGCCAGTCCCTCGGGAAGTTCACCCTCCGCCACCACCAGCTCCGGCGCATCGCTCTCCGCCATCAGGGGGGCGTAGTTTTCCTGCAGCAGCGGATTGTTCGGAAACGGCTTGGACATGGCGGTTCTCCTGCCGCTGGATACGATCCTATAACAGTGTTATAAGAACGAGCCGCCCGGCGGTCAAGTCCGGATCGTCGCGACAAAGCACACGGCCATTCGGAAGCTGGCCGATTGGAGAGTAGACAGAGCGTATGACGAGTCTCGACGACAAAGCCGACACCAGCGCCGCCAACCGCCGCGACGCCCAGCGCGCCGCCCTTCTCGATGCCGCCAGCGAGATGCTGATGCGGGGCGGCCCCGACGCAATCTCGCTGCGCAAGCTCGCCGCCCGGGTCGGCACCTCGACCATGTCCGTCTACACCGCTTTCGGCGGCAAGGAAGGTTTGATCGCCGCCCTTTTCGAGGAAGCCTTCGACAGGCTGGCGGATGCGGAAATGGCGGTCGCGCGTCCGGCTGAACCGCTGCTCTGGCTCGCCGAACTCGGCCGCGCCTATCGCCGCTTCGCCATCGAAAACCCGTCCTACTACGCGCTGATGATTTCCGTCACCATGCCCGTCGTCGAGACGTTGCGTCACGACCAGCCGGCGGATAACGAGACGCCGGCGCGGCACATCCCGTCCCACCCCTCGTTCCAGATTCTGATCGACGCCATCGAGGCCTGCATCGCCGAGGGCAGCTTTCCCTCGGGCATCGACGCGCTGGTCATCGCCGACGCCTTGTGGGCGACGACGCATGGCCATTGCAGTCTGGAACTCGCGGGCTTTTACGCCAGCGCCGAAACGGCGGAGGCGCGCTTTGCCTCCGCCAGCACGGCGATCCTCAAAGGATTTCTGACGTCGAAGGGGCTGGAGAAGCTCCGCTCCCTCTGAAACTCAGCCCGGAAAGCGGCCGAGCGGAAACGGCTTTTCATCGCGCGCGAAGACGATGAAGCCGAGGCATTCGCCGACATAGAGAACGAGCCGGCGGGTGAAGCCCAGCAGCTCCTCGTTCTTCTGTTTCGTCACCAGCAGCACGACGAGTTGCACGACGCCCAGAAAGAGCGTCAACGAAAACGCGATGTGGGCGAGAAAACCGAAGCCGATCATATAGACGAAGCGGAGCCACAAGGGCTCAGGCAGGGACGCGTCTGACGCGGACATATCGCTCATGGATGGCCTCCTCCCGGCATGGCATTCAAACAAGCCTGATTGTTATGTGGGATTGGCGCGGATCGTTTCAATAACGGGGTTTCCATGACGGATGGCCTCAGGGCAGCCGGTTTCGCCCGCTCCACTCGCCATAGCCGACATTGCCCGGCCCGCCCGACGGCGAGGTCCGGTATGGATCGAAGAAGCCGAAAAGCAGCAGCCCGGCGAGAAACCCGCCCAGATGCGCCTCCCAGGCGACATTGACCGCCTCGCCCGTCACCGTAATGCCTGTCGGCCCGAAGAGAAAATTCAACCCGATCCAGACCGCGACGAAGATGAGCACACGGCGATCCGTCAGCGCACGGCCGATGCTTGCCTGCGCGCGCGGCGCCGTCGTTCCGTAGCTGCTCCCGCCAAGACCGCCGAGCGGGCCGCCGGTCAAAAAGACAAACCGCGC
>DASVNC010000035.1:0-14549 GCA_036384055.1 Parvibaculum sp. | reverse complement strand
GATCGCCGCGCCGCGCCTCGACCGAAATGCTTTTGTCGCCGGGCGCCGCCCGACCGCCCGCCAGCACCACCTGGCCGCGCGGAATGGCGATGCTCTGCATGATGAGCCCGGTCGCCGGTTCCCACAGCCAATAGCCGACCTAATCGTGGAAGGTGATGGCTTCTTCGGCGGTGTTGACGTGAATGTGGTAGCGCAGACCGTAAAGAAGCTGGGGCCCGTTCGGCTGCGGGTCGATCGGCTCCATCAGGATGCGCTCGCGAAATTCCCGCCGCTCGGGGCCGTCCGCCTTGGGGCTGGTGTCCATTCCGCGGTCCGACTGCCATATGCCTGCCAGGCGCCGCAGCGGGCCCAGATTGGCCAGGGTATCGGGCGAGAAGTCCTCGGGCTCGGTATAGATATCGTCGGGAATGTTCGGCATGGGTTCCTCTTGTGGCGCTCGGTCCGAGAATGCGTGTTCATCCTTGCTATGACAAGCAGCGGCCAGCGGCGGCGGCTCCTCGCTTGCATCCAAACTGACGCTGCGGAAAGCCGCTAGGGCGCCCGGCGAATTTTGCCGTCTTGCCGCTATGTCCGGGCCGCACCCGGCGCTAGACTTCTTCCAATGAGAAAATCGGGAGGAGCGCCAAAAATGGCACAGGACAACAGCAAGGAATTCGATGTCGTCGTCGTCGGCGCGGGCTTTGCGGGCATGTACATGCTGCATCGTCTGCGCGGCCAGGGTTTGAGCGTCCGCGTTTTCGAAGCGGGCGACGGCGTCGGCGGCACCTGGTACTGGAACCGTTATCCGGGCGCGCGCTGCGACGTCGAAAGCCTCGAATATCAATATGGCTTCTCCGACGAGATCCAGCGCGAATGGACATGGACCGAACGCTATTCGGCGCAGCCGGAAATCCTGCGCTATCAGAATTTCGTCGCCGACAAGCTCGACCTGCGCCGCGACATGCAGTTCAACACGCGCGTCACCTCGTCGACCTATGACGAGCGGGCCGGGCTCTGGACCGTCGAAACGGACAAGGGCGACAAGGTGCGGGCGCGTTTCTGCATCATGGCGACGGGTTGCCTTTCGGCTGCCCGCGTGCCGGACTTCGAAGGGCTCGGCGATTTCGAGGGCGAGTGGTACCACACCGGCGACTGGCCGCATGAGGGCGTCGATTTCACCGGCAAGCGCGTCGGCGTCATCGGCACGGGCTCGTCCGCCGTGCAGAGCATTCCGTTGATCGCAAGGGAGGCGAAGCACCTCACCGTCTTCCAGCGCACGGCGAACTTCACGCTGCCCGCGGGCAACCGGCCCTTGGAGGAAGACGAAATCCGCCGGGCGAAAGAAAGGCTGGCCGAGGATCGTGAGCTCGCCCGCATGGCGCCCATCGGCATCATCTGCTTCGAGCACAACCTGACGCCGGCCGCCGAAATGACGGAGGAGCAGCGCTATCGCGAACTCGATACGCGCTGGCACATGGGCGGTTTCGCCTTCCTGGCCTCTTTCGGCGATCTTATGGCGACGCCGGAGGCCAATCATCTCGCGGCCGAATATGCGCGTTCCGAAATGCGCAAAGTCATCAGGAAACCGGGGGTCGCGGACCTGCTGTTGCCCAACGATCATCCTGTCGGCGCCAAGCGGCTCTGCCTCGACACCAACTATCTCGAAACCTTCAACGAGCCGCATGTCGATATCGTCGATGTCAGGACGGCGCCGATCGAGCGGATCACGGCCAAGGGCATCGTCACGGGCGGCAAGGAATATGAGGTCGACTGCATCGTCTTCGCCACCGGCTTTGATGCGATGACAGGCGCGATCCTCGGCATCGACATCGCGGGCAGGGACGGCGCGAAGCTGCGCGACAAATGGGCGGCGGGCCCGCGAACCTATCTCGGCCTCGGCTCGGCCGGATTTCCGAACCTTTTCTTCATCACCGGCCCCGGCAGTCCGTCGGTGCTGAGCAACATGATCGTATCCATCGAACAGCATGTCGACTGGATCAGCGATTGCATCGCGCGGTTGACGGAGGGCAACATCCGCTCGATCGAGGCGAAGCCGGAGGCCGAGGACATGTGGGTCGCGCATGTCAACGAAGTCGCGAGCATGACCCTCTATCCGCAGGCCAACTCCTGGTATATGGGCGCAAACATTCCCGGCAAGCAGCGCGTTTTCATGCCTTATCCCGGCGGCGTCGGCGTTTACGGCGAGAAGCTCGCGGAAGTGGCGGGCGCGGACTATGAGGGCTTTGCGCTCGGCGCCTGACCGGCGTTTCGGCTGGCATGGTTGATGCTCATGGGAAGGAAAGGCCGCATGTGGGGAGCCTCATGTGCGGCCCAGATGTTCCGATTCGACCCAGAGATGTAGCGCCATGAAACAGATGCGTCTTTTCCTTAACCGCAGGAGCCTCGCGCTCAGCCTGGTCGCGGCTGGCCTTCTGGCTGTTCCCGTCTATGCGGCGATGACCCGTCCGGCGCTTGCCTGCGGCATGGGCGATGGCGGCGGGGCGCCGTGGAACTCCAACTCGAATTCCAATTCGAACTGGAATTTCAATTTCAATTCGAACAGCAATTCAAACTTCAACACCAACACCAACACCAACACCAACACGAACTCGAACTCGAACTCGAACACCAATTCCAACACCAACACGACTTCGGTGACCGTTACCGTCAATGGCGTGCTGCGCACCGATTCATCTCTCTGATCGGGGCTCTGATCGGTTCGGCGATCCGAGTGCTGGTCTGGCGTGACCTTGCGCCCCGGCGCGATATGCCTTGACGCGCCGATCCCGAATTGGTTCAGCTTGTGCGACGATGAGGGGGCGAGTCGCATGAGCCGAACCGAACGCCGCGTGGCGGTTTCGCAAACGATTGTTCTGGGGATTGCGCTGGCGGCGATGGGCCTGGCGCTGAGCGGCTGCGCGGCGCTGACCTCCGGCAGCAGCAGCGACCTCGATACGAACGCCATTCTGCTTCAGAAGGCGGAAGACAGGGCCAGTGTCGCGGCCCGGTCGGTCAAGGAAGCCCAAGACATGATCGCGGATGGCGAGCGCGAGCGGGCCGACGGCCAGAAAATGATCGACGAAGGCCAAAAGAAAGTCGAGACCGGCCGCGAGCTGAAATCGGCAGCCGATATCGAGCTGGTCCGCGCCCAGAAGCAGGTCGCTTCCCAGCGGGCCCAGATGCCCCAGGTGCCGCAGAGCCAAAACCAATAGGCTCGGCCCCGTACGTCCATTCTCAGGTCCAGATGAAGAGCGAGCGCGGCATGCCCTTGCGCCGCCGGATCGTGCTGGCCTATGCTCAAGTGAATGGGCCCGGGGGGGTCATGATGACTATCATGAAAGGCGATGCGACCAGGATTCGCATCAAGCTGGCCGCAAGGCGGCTTTTCGCGGAGAGAGGGATCGACGGCGTTTCGATCCGCGAGATCGTCTCGGCGGCGGGGCAGCGCAATGTCGGCTCGCTGCACTATTATTTTCGGACCAAGGAAGCGCTTGTGCGCGAGCTCATCACCGATGGTGCAAAGCTCGTCAACGATCGCCGCATGCTCATGCTCAGGGCGCTTGAGCATGACGGGGGCCCCAGAAATCTGCGAGCGGTGATCGAGATTCTCGTCTGGCCTTCCGTCGGCCTCGGTGAAGCCGATGGCGAGGAGGATACCTATATGCGGTTCATCGCCTCGATGACGATGAACCATCGTTCGCTCCTCCTCGACGTGCTCGACGATGAATGGAACAGCGGCTACAGGCAGTGCGTCGCCCATATCGAGACGCTTCTGTCGCATTTACCGGCGACCGTCCTCAAGCAGCGGCTCACTTTCATGGGTATTTATCTCGGCGCCGTCATGACGATGCGCGAGACCGCCTTCGACCGCGGCGGGTCCGGCAAGGACTTCTGGAGCGCGAAGGGCGCCATGAGCAATCTGATCGATACGGTGCAGGCGCTGCTTGAAGGCCCCGTGTCGGTTCAGACCGAGAAGGAAATATGCGCGGCGTACGATCTGCCGAGCCCGCTTGCCGTCTTTTTCACTTGGGGTGAACGTCAGGGCGCGGGCGCCGCCGCAAAAAAAGCATGACCCCGGAAATATTTTCCGGGGTCTGCTTCGGATTCGGCCGATAGCACGGCCGAGATGGCCGCGGCCGTATGGTCCTGTTGCCGCCTTCGATCAGAACGCGTAGCTGACGTCGAAGGTCATGAAGTCGCGGTCTTCGAAAAGGTTCTGAACCGCATTGCCTCGTGTCGCCGTCCACTGCACGCCGGCGCTCCAGGCGCTCTGATAACTCGCACGGACGCCGAGAGAGAGCGACTTGCGATTGTCGAGGAAGCCGGGTCCGATCGGGCCCGCTGAAGTGCCGAAATCCTGAGCGAACTGAATATCGGGCGTCAGCGTCCAGGGCGTGCCGAAGGCGTTGTCGTATTGCACGTTCGCAATCAGCCGGTAGCCGTGGGAGAAGCTGTCGGGGTGATAGAGGCCGAATGCTCCATTGGTGAGGCCCGGCACGTTGCGGAAGGCCGGGTTCGCGATCTGGAATTGCGACATCGGCGCGGCCATCGCAGAGAGCTGGGAATCGCTGACGTTCGGCAAGTACTGAAAGCCCCAGTTGGCGATCAATATGACGAGATCGGCGTTCAGATGCTTCGTTACCCAGTCAGAGGTTGGCAGGGTCGATATCGTCGCAAGCTGACCGGTGATGGCATCGGTCCGCGTAAAGCCGTCCGGGAAAGCGCCGGGCGTCCGGTCGTAGGGAAGGGTGGAAGCCGGGAGCGCCAGCTGATCCAGCCAGTGGGCGAAGAGCATTTCGCCCGATGAAACCTGGAACGGCAGGTTGGGCTGGAACACGGCTTCGCCCGAAAAGGCCGTGCCGTAGAGGAGGTTTTCGATCACGGTCGAGAAGCTCGTGCCGATAAGCTGAATGTTTTCCGGGTAGGCGGCACGATAGTACTGGTCACGTGCGAGGCCGGCAGCGCCCAAAGCCGTCGCGATATCGAGAGGAAGGCCGTTCGAATATTCGAGGAACGGCAGGTTGGAATTGTAGTGGACGTAGTAGAGGCCGAGTTCGGTGCCGTCGTTCAGCCAGTCGGCATAGTAGCCGAGCTTGACGCCGAATTGGCCGAGATCCCTCGGTTCGTCGCTCTTGGCGATCTGAATCTGGTCGGCTTCGGTGCCGGGACCGTCATGGATCAGATTGAGATAGGCGCCGCCGGCCCCGAAAATATCCGCGCCCGAGTAGAAGGTGCCGACGGGATCAAGCTGCGTGCGCCGCCATTTGAAGCCCGCCCAGGCTTCGACGTCGAAATTGTCAGGCAGGCCGAGCGATGCGTAGAGCATTTCCTGCGGCAGCAGCGCTTCCTTGATTTCCGAACCGGGCGTGCGCAGCGCGCTGAGGTCGACCGACAGGAACTGGTTGATGCCGCCGGGAATGACGAGGCTTTCACCCCAGTTCACGACCTGCTTTCCGAACCGGACGTTGAGCGGAAGCTCGCCCAGGTCGAAATTTCCGTAGACGAAAGCGTCCAGAAGCGACAGATCCCAGGCAGCCGCATTATGTGCGTCGTTGCCGCGCACGGAATCGCTGAGCGGGCGCTTGCCGTAGTCGGTGTCCTTCGTGCCTGCGACCTGATCGCCGATATAGTCGTAGTACCCTTTGACGCGGACAAAGGCGCCGTAGTTCTGCCACTTGGCCTGCGCCTCGGTGACGAATTTCAAGGTCTCGGCATAGGGATCCCATTGTCCGAAGTTGACGTCGCCATCGTCGGTGTTGACGTCATTCGTTTGACCGGACGAGTTGATGGCGCAGCCGCCGTTGAACGGGCTGATCTTGGTGCAGCTTTGTTTGCTGGTCCTGATACCGACGCCGAGTGACACGGTATTGTCCAGGGACAGGGTCATGTCGCCGAACTTGAAATCTTCTGCGGATGCCGGGGCGACGCTCATAAAGCTGACGCCGGCGGCAACGAGGAGGCCGATGATTGTTCCAAACGGCGAGCGAGCCGACTTACTCATGATTCATGTTCTCCCTTTGAACGGCCCTTTCGACGGCCGCTTGCTTTCGGGCGCCTGAAAACGGACATGCGAAAGGGAAAGCCGGTGTCGAAGACACCGGCCGGGAACTCGCTATCGTTGCCGATAGCGTTGGTGGATAGCCCTGATCCCCTTCCACGCGAACGCGTTCAGCGCGGATATGGTTTTGTTTTATTTCGTCGTTTTATTCAATTGACCTAATCGAAATGCGTCAAGAGTGAATTGGAAAATTTCATGCCGGACGGGCGGTTTTGTCCGCCGGTATGGCAGCAAAGGCTCACAATGGACGTCGATAAAAGCCCGAGCGCCGGGCTGGCCCATTTTCGCTTTGTCAGCTGGCGTCGCGCGGCCCGGGGGCGGCCGCAACGATTCGATAGGCGCAGCGCCGCGCGCCGGCGAGAATGTGCTCGACGCGCTCGATCGAGCAGCCTGTCCCCAGAACCATGCGGAAGGTTGCAAGCTCGGCGCGGCAGAGGCCCTGGCAGGCCGCGGCCGCGGCGCAGACCGGGCAGTGGTTTTCGACGAAGAGATAGCTGCCATCTTCTCCCCGGGTCCATTCGGCCATGTATCCTTCCCCGCTGCGAAGAGCGGCCAGGCGTTCGAGCCGGTCGGAAAGGGAGGATGCGCCATCGACAGCTGCAACATAGGCGGACGTGGTTTCCCGCTCGCGCCGCGAGATGAGGCGCTCGAGCCCTTCCTCGCCGAACTCGGCGCGCACGGCCCCGATCAGATCGACGGTCATCTGGGCGTGACTGTCGGGGAAATGGGCGTGGCCGGCGGCGGTGAGCGACCAGAGCCGTCCCGGGCGGCCGATGCCGCTTGCCTGTGTCTCGTGCCGGACGAGGCCCAGGGCGGCGAGGTTTTCGAGATGCTGACGGGCGCCTTGCCGGGACATGGCCAGACGTCCGGCCAGCTCCACGGTCTGGCTCGCCCCCCGCGTTTTCAGCAGGAACAGAATCTGGTCGGACGTGGTCTTCACATCGGCCTCGGCAGGTTTGACAATAAATTTATTGCCAAAAGGGATGCTGAGGTCTACCACCACCTGAGTTTGGAAACAAGATTGTTGTCAAAATGACCGCGAGCCAAAAGGCAGGCTGGGGTGAGCTACTGAAAGAGGGGCGGCTGGCGCGCTTCGCGTTGCTCTGCCTCGGCATCTGGCTCAACGCGGCCGACGCGCTGATGACGGCGACGATCATGCCGAGCGTCGCGCGCGACATCGGCGGCTATGCTTATTTCGGCTGGACGATTGCGGGCTTCATTCTGGGCGCCATCCTCGCCGGCGCGAGCGCGGGACAAATCTCGGTTCGCCTCGGCGTCAGCTCCAGCATGGTTGTGGCGGCGGCGGTTTATGTCGCGGGCTGTGTCGTCAGCGCGCTGTCGCCGGACATCGCTTTCTTTCTCGCCGGGCGGCTGATGCAGGGCGTCGGCGCCGGGTGGATTGTCGGCCTGAGTTACGTCGCCATCGGCACGATGTTTCCCGAAAGCCTGTGGGCGCGCGTCCTTGCGTCGGTGTCCGGCGTCTGGGGCGTGGCGACGCTGCTCAGTCCGCTAATCGGCGGCGTCTTCGCGGAAGCAGGGCTCTGGCGCGCGGCTTTCTGGATATTCGCCGCGCAAGGTGTCGGCTTCGGCCTCGCGGCATTTTTGTTGCTGAGCCCGGTCAAGCCGCGAACGGTGCCTGGCCGTCTGCCGGTCAGGCAGCTCACGGTGCTGACGGCAGGCATTCTCTGCATCGCTGCGGCTGGGCTGGTTTCTGGTCCGCTGCAGGCCATGTTGCTTGGAAGCTCCGGATTGATGTTCCTCGGGCTCTTTGTGCACCTCGACAGCCGCGCAGGTTCGGCCCTCTTGCCGCGCGTCAGCAGCGACCCGATGAGCGCCGCTGCCGCCGGCTATGTGATGATCTTCACGCTTTCGGCGGCGTCGATCGGCTATTCGGTCTACGGCTCGGCGATCATGCAGGCGCTATTCGGCACGTCGCCGCTGCTTGCAGGCTATGTGCTCGGCACCGAAGCGATGGCATGGACGCTGTGCGCGCTGGCTGTGGCGGGCTTGCGCGCCGAATGGCATGGGGTCTTCATCAGGCTCGGCGCGCTGGCCGTGCTCGCGGGTGTTGCCTCGCTTGCCTTCACGATGCGCTCGGGGCCGCTTGCGGCGATTGCGGTCTCGTCGATCTTTCTCGGCGGCGGGTTCGGCCTGTCATGGAGCTTCATTGCGCGGCGGATCATTTCCAGCGTCGAGGGCGAAGACCGGGCGCTGGCGTCGTCCGCCATTCCGACGATGCAGCTTGTCGGCGGCGCGGCCGGATCGGCGGGGGCGGGCGCCATCGCAAATTTTCTGGGCTTTGCCGGCGGCATCGATGCGGGGAGGGCGGCGGGGGCGAGTTTCTGGCTTTTCGCGTCGTTCGTGCCGGTTGCGCTTATCGGGCTCGCGGCGGCGTGGCGGCTTGCCGCCTGCGACAGCGATCAGACGAGCCCGCGCGCCGAGAGTTCGTCTTTCACGTAAGCATAATAGATCGGCGCGGCGATGACGCCGGCAATGCCGAACCAGGCTTCCATCACCAGCATGGCAACCAGCAGCTCCCAGGCGCGGGCGCGGATCTGCGAGCCGATGAGGCGCGCATTGACGAAATATTCGAGCTTGTGAATGGCGACGAGGAAGATCAGTGCGCCCATAGCGGCATAAGGCGAAACACTGAGGCTGACGACGACGATCGCGGTATTGGAAATCAGGTTTCCGATCACGGGCAAAAGGCCCGCGAGAAACGTCACCGCGATCAGCGTTTTCGCCAGCGGCAGGTTGACGCCGAGAGCCGGCAGAACGGCGATCAGGAATATGGCGGTCAGCACCGTGTTGAGCGCCGAGATGCGCACCTGCGCGAAGACGACGCGGCGGAATGCGCCGCCGAGCAGTTCGGCGCGTTCGACGAGGGCCCGGCGGAGCGGCGGCAGGGTCGCCGGTTTCGGCGAGGCGTCGCCGAGCGCCGCAAGGCCGCCGATGACGGCGCCGACGACGATATGAAAAAGCAGCCGTCCGAGATTTTCACCGACGCTTTGCAGGTCGCTCGCGTGGGCGCGCAGCCATTGCGAGGTTTCCTTCTGCAACTCCTCGGTCGTCGGCGGCATGTAGGTTTGCGCCCAGACCGGCAGATGGGTTCGCGCCGTCTGCACGGTGTCGGCCATCTTCTGCATCAGCACGACGACATTGTCGGAGCGGTCGGTGAGGAGCGATGTGAGGGCCGCGACGCCCGAGGAGAGAAGAAGGATCGCGACCACGGCGATCAGCGCCAGCGCGGCGACCTTGCCGGTGCGATGGGTGATGCCGCCGACGCGTAGCCAGGGCGCCACGACATGGACGAGCTCATAGACGAGAACGCCGGCGAGGAAAGCGGCGAGAAGTCCGAGGCTCAACACGGCATAGAGCGCGAGCAGCGTCAGGATTTGCGCCGCCAGATCGAATTTGTATTTGTCGGCGAGTTCGAAGCCTGTCGGCGCCGTCATCTTATTCTCCTCGCATTTGGCCGCTACAATCCGCCGTCGCTTCGGCTAAAGTCAACCAGCGGTCGAAGGCAGCCGGTTTCGACCGGGTTTCGGCCCGTGCAAGCGAGGTGCGTGAGCGGTGCAGACTGATCGTCATTCTTTTCCGGTCTACAGTTCCGCGGAAAAGCTGATCGATTCGATTGTTCACGTCGCGGGTATCGTCCTCGGGCTATTTGCCGTCGGCTGGCTCATGTTCATCGCATCGGGTTCAACCGCGGCGCCTGTCAGAGCGAGCCTCGGTATTTACGGGTTCGGCTTGCTCGCAATGCTCGGCGCGTCGGCCGCCTATAACATGACGCGGCCCGGACGCATCAAGGCGTGGCTGCGGCGTCTCGACCATGCGATGATCTATGTGATGATCGCGGGCACGTACACGCCCTTCGCTCTCTATGCGGTGCGCGGCAAGGCAGGAGTGGCGCTCTGCGCCGTCGTCTGGGCGGCGGCGCTTGTCGGCATCGTTCTCAAGACGGGCTTTCCTCGCCGCCTCGAGTGGTTGGGCTTCGGCCTTTATCTCGGCATGGGGTGGATGGTCGTCGCGGTGATCGGGCGCGTTTACGCCAATCTGCAGGGCGCCAACTTCGCGCTGCTGGTCGCAGGCGGCGCCATTTATACGCTCGGCTCCGCGATCCACCATATGAGCCGGCTCAAGTTCCACAATGCGATCTGGCACGCGCTGGTGCTGGTTGCCGCCGCGACGCATTTTGTTGCCATCGCGGACCAGTTCGCCGCGGCCTGAGCCCGGCGTTGCCGCACCGGGCGCGATCCGGTAGAAGAGCCGCATCCGAGTTTCCCGAAAGACGAGAGCGAGCGGCCTATGGCTTCCTATCAATATGTCTATGTGATGGACCGGCTGTCCAAGACCTATCCCGGCGGCAAGCAGGTGTTGAAGGACATCCGCCTCTCGTTTCTGCCGGGGGTCAAGATCGGCGTTGTCGGTTTGAACGGCGCCGGCAAATCAACGCTGCTCAGGATCATGGCTGGCGTCGACAAGGATCACACAGGCGAGGCCTGGGCGGCTGAAAGCGCCAAGGTCGGCTATCTCGCGCAGGAGCCCGAGCTCGATCCGTCGAAGGACGTTCTGGGCAATGTGATGGAGGGCGCGAAGGAGAAGAAGGCGCTTGTCGATCGCTATAACGAGCTCGCCATGAATTATTCGGACGAGACCGCCGACGAGATGGCGAAACTGCAGGACACCATCGACGCGCAGAACCTCTGGGATCTCGACAGTCAGGTCGAAATGGCGATGGACGCGCTGCGTTGTCCCGAGGGCGACGCCGATGTGACCAAGCTCTCCGGTGGCGAGCGCCGCCGCGTGGCGCTCTGCAAGCTGTTGCTTGCAGCGCCCGATCTTCTGCTCCTCGACGAACCGACGAACCATCTCGACGCGGAATCCGTCGCCTGGCTGCAGAACTATCTGAAGGAATATGGCGGCACCGTCGTGCTCGTTACCCATGACCGCTACTTCCTCGACAATGTAACGGGCTGGATTCTCGAGCTCGACCGCGGTTCCGGTATTCCCTATGAGGGCAATTATTCCTCATGGCTCGAGCAGAAGCAGAAGCGGCTCGAGAAGGAAGGTCAGCAGGAACAGGCCGTGCAGCGGACGCTGGCGCGCGAGCTTGAATGGATCCGGCAGAGCCCCAAGGCGCGCCAGGCCAAGAGCAAGGCGCGTATTCGCGCCTATGACGAGCTGCTCGCCGAGGCCGGCAATCAGCAGGACGGCAAGGCGCAGATCATCATTCCGGCTGGTCCGCGGCTCGGCGGCAACGTCATCGAGGCCGAGGCGCTGTCCAAGGCCTATGGCGACCGCTTGCTGATCGACAATCTGACGTTCCAGCTGCCGCCGGGCGGCATCGTGGGCGTCATCGGGCCGAACGGTGCGGGCAAGACGACGCTCTTTCGTATGCTGACGGGGCAGGAGACGCCGGATGCGGGCACGCTCAAGGTCGGCGAGACGGTCGTCATGGGCTATGTCGATCAGAGCCGCGACGATCTCGCGCCCAACAAGACGGTGTGGGAAGAAATTTCGGGCGGCACGGACATCGTCGAACTCGGCAAGACGACCATGCCGAGCCGGGCCTATGTCGGCGCTTTCAATTTCAAGGGCGGCGATCAGCAGAAGAAGGTCGGGATGCTGTCGGGCGGCGAACGCAACCGCGTGCATCTGGCGAAAATGCTGAAGTCGGGCGCGAACCTGCTGCTTCTCGACGAGCCGACCAACGATCTCGACGTCGATACCCTGCGCGCGCTTGAAGACGCGCTGGTGGCCTTTGCAGGCTGCGCCGTCGTCATCAGCCATGACCGCTGGTTCCTCGACCGCATCGCCACGCACATGCTCGCCTTCGAGGGCGACAGCCATGTCGAATGGTTCGAGGGCAACTACGCCGAATATGAGGAAGACAAGAAGCGGCGTCTGGGCGCGGCGGCGGAGATACCGCACCGGATCAAATATAAGCGGTTCAGCCGGTAGATATCCGCCGGCTTGCCCGCCTGTGGCGCGGAAATAAAAACGGCGCGGATCGAATCCGCGCCGTTTTCGTTTCGGATATTCGCTTGCGTTACTGCGCGCCCGCCGTGCTCACCGGCTTGCCGGCGTTGACGTCGGCGATCTGTGTCTTCAGGTGGTCGAGCAGGGCGGTGAAGTCGCCATTGTGATTGTTGATCACCGAGATGAAGCTCGAACGCTGTTCCTGGGCAAGCCAGATGCCGACGACGTTGACGTCGAAAATCTTATAGCCTCCGTCCTTCTTCACCAGCCACCACGTCACCTGCACCGGTTGGCGGCCATTGGTGAAATTGATCTGGCTGGTCACGATCGCCTGGGTCGCACCCTTGGCTTGCGAGCCGGTGATCTGCAGCTTCTCGTCGTGATAGTCGGAGAGGCGCGTCACGTAGACCTTAACGACGAAGTTGCGGACGAGGGAAAGGTACTCCGTCTTCTGCGCGTCTGTGGGCAGGGTGCGATACTGGCCGAGGCAGAAGACGGCGATCCGCTGCATGTCAGCCGTGTCGTCAAGAAGCTTGCCGAAGGCTGCTTCGCGTGCCGGACGGTCGAGATCCTTGTTGCTGATGATCTGGATGGCCTGGGTCGAGATATCGTTGACGAATTTCTCGGCGCCGGGATCTTCGTTCGCCGCAAGCGCCGGCGCGCTCGATGCGGCGACGGCGGCAAAAAGGGCAAAGGAAAATGCGACGGGCATGAACGCCGATCGCAGCAGGCTTAGGGAGGACATGGCAAGTCTCCTGGAGGGCGAAAAGATCGACAAGGCCGTATGCCGAAGCAGAAACTCCGAACCGGAGCTTTCGTTCCTACTTCTTGGGAGCAACAGCCTGTGGTTCGTTTGTGTCGAAATTTAGGTTGTCGATATCCGGCAGATTTTCGTTGTTGACCTTGCCATTGGCGATTTCATTGGCGCGCGTCTGGCGATACAGGCTGCGAACGGTTGCGTAATAATCGACCGACGTCCGTTCGATCTGGTCGAGCGTGCCGAGGTTGCGCGAGCGGACGTCGATGCCGTTGACGACAAAACGCGTGACCGGCACCGTGTACGGACCGTTCCAGTAGATATAAGTGAGCGGATCGAAGAAGCGGTCGACGGCAAAGCCGGTCAGGTCGCGCGGGTTCGACGGGCCAAGGATGGGCAGGAAGATATAGGGCCCTTCGCCGGTGCCCCAGACCGCCAGCGTCTGGCCGAAATCCTCGCGGTGCTGCGGATATCCCCAGCCGGTCGCCGGATCGAAGAGGCCGAGTACGCCGACCGTCGTGTTGATGCCGAAGCGCGAGGCGGTGACGCCGGCGCGATCCCATTCGCCTTGCAGCGAGTCGTCAGCGAGAATGACGGGGCTGTCGAGGTTGTCCAGGAAATGGCGGATGCTGTCGCGGGCAAAACCGGGAACGACGCCCTGGTACCAGGTCGCGGCGGGTTTGATCAGAATGACGTCGAAGAAGCGGTTGAGTTCGAAGAAATAGCGGTTCAGTGGCTCGACGGGGTCGTTGGTCTCTTCATAGGACTGGACGGCGACTTTATTCGACGGGTCGGGCTGGGTGGCGCATGCGGCAAGCGTCATGACCAATCCAAGACAGGCTGCCCTGGCACTCACGCTCACGATCGTCGTCAACGAAGTCATTCTCTCTGCCCCTGCGCGCGCCACGTATGTTCCTCGCCATTTCTGCGGGAATCGGCGTGTCCAAACCAATAAATGTCAGATTGGGGCAGATTGGTTAGCGCCAAATGAATATCCATAAACTGGCGTCAACCGCGACCTGGCCGTCCCCCGACTCCCGGTCTTTTAGCTATCACAGGGGCTTACTGTTAACCAGCCAAGGCAGGGCATATCGTGGTCGAACAGCGCCAGTGTTGCCGAAAAGCAGCGAGAGCAATATGGGACTTGAATTTAGACATAAAGATATGTTTATATAAATTCTGGATTCTGAAAATCAGGTATCGGGCATGGAGCAGCTTCTGACAGGTCTGCGTGCGGCGGGTGAGCCAACGCGCCTACGGCTGCTTGCCATTTTGGCCAAGAGCGAACTCACCGTTACGGAGCTGACGCAGATATTGCGGCAGAGCCAGCCGCGCGTCAGCCGGCACCTGAAGCTGATGTGCGAGGCGGGCTTGCTCGACCGCTTTCGGGAAGGCAGCTGGGTGTTCTACCGGCGCTCGCAAACGGGCGGCGGCGTCAAGCTGGCGCAATTGCTGACCGGCCTCATCCCGGCGGGCGACCAGACGATCGCCCGAGACCTTGAACGCCTCGAAGCGGTGCGGGCGGCGCGCGCCGAGCGGGCGGCGGATTTCTTCCGCGCCAATGCGGAACAGTGGAACCGCATCCGGTCGCTGCATGTGCCGGAGGCGAAAGTGGAAGAGGCGATGCTGGCGCTGAGCGAGGGACGCGAGTGGCAGAGCTTCGTCGATCTGGGCACCGGCACGGGCCGTATGCTGGAACTGATCGGCCCTCGGACGCAGACAAGCCTCGGCATCGACCTCTCGCCGGAAATGCTCGCCTTTGCGCGGGCGACG
>DASVNC010000034.1:0-3886 GCA_036384055.1 Parvibaculum sp. | reverse complement strand
GCGGATGATCTGGACGCATCACGATCAATGCGGCTTCAACTGGGCGCTGGTGGAAAAGTGGAAGCCGGATCTGATCATTCTTGCGCCGACGGAGCGCTATGTGCTCTGTGCGCCGGGACGTGCGCCTCTGAATATGCCGGCGGGGCCTGACAAGACACTTCTCGAACATGACGCGGCGCAGCCGCTCGCGCCGCCCGGATAGTCAGGGAGCGACCCCCGATTCCAGCGCGCGAATGCGCTCGGCGAGGAAGCTCTCGTTCGGCAGGGACTTGCCGGTCTCTTCGTCGATTTCCTCGGGTGCGACGCCCTCGCTGAAATTCGACAGCGAGGCCTTGATCTCGGCGAGCCGACGGTCGTCGTCGCTATCGATCTCGTCGATGGGGAAGGGAGTGAGCTGCGCGGGCGCGGCCGATGCGCCGGACTCTGGGACGGCTGGCTCCGGGGCGGCAGGTTCCGCGGGGTTGACCGCGGCTTCCAGCGCCGCTGCGTTTCCGGCCTGCCCGAAAACGCCGTTCATCTCGCTGACCAGGCGCGCCGCCTTTTCGCCAAGGCTTTTCAATTGGGCGGCAACATCGCTCTGACGCGCGATCTCGGCCGAGGCGGCGGCTTCAAGCTCGGCGATGCGCGACTGCAATGCGGCAACGCTCCGGGCGTGGTGTTCGGCTTCGGCGCGGGCGGCGTCGTGGATCTCATGCAGGGCCGCGATTTCGTCGCGCAGCGTTTGCGCGTCGTAGCTGGCCTGGGCCAACGTGTCTTCGACCGTCGCGTTGCGGTCGGTCAGCGTCTGGATTTCGTGCTGTTTATCCTGGAGCACGACCTCGATGGCGTTCAGTCGCTCGACGGCCTGACGGGCCTCTTCCGCGCTCATGTCGCCTTCGAGGCGGCGTGCCGTCACCTTGACCGCCCGGCGCCAGACGAGCTGGACGGCAATCAGCGCAAAGAGCGTTGCCGTCAGAAAGCCGAGTGCGATCAGCATGAGGCTCTCGACCATAGGCTCCTCATCCTATTGGGAAACGTCGGATGCGCGATGCGGGACACGCGCGAACGGGGTGGCGAACAAGGCCACCCTGCCAGAAAAGAAACCGGGCTTCCACCGCCGAGCGGCGTTTCGCGGCCGGTTGAGCGCCGCCCGTGTCAGAAAGGCAACCATTCGCGGTCTTTGGTGTATTTCAGATATCCGACCGAGGCGCCAAGCCGCAGGCCGACGCCCGAGCGCATGGGGGCGAGCACGACATGATCGCGCTGCTGATAGTTGACGCCTATACCGGCAACGAGATAGGCGCTGCCTTCGACGCCGGGGAAGCGCTGATAGATCGTTTCGCCGTTGGGCAGATTGTAGACCAGCGTGAAGACCTTGACGGCATTGCCGCCAAAATCCCAACCCGCGCTCGGCCCCTGCCAGAAGACCTTTTCCGCCGTGCCGTCCTTCATGTGCAGGGTGCCTGAGCCGTAGCGCAGGCCGAGCACGATGGCGCCGCTGGCCTCCTCGCCCGCGATATAGGCGTTTGGCTCGCCATATGTCTTGAAAACGCTGTGGACCGCGTCCGCGAGGCCCTTGGCGGTGCCGCCGAAAACCTTGCCGGCGTTGGTGACGATTTCCTGCTCGTTGTAGGTGTCCGAGGACTGGCTCTGGACGGCCGGCGCCTGCTGGTTTGTATCGGCGGCGTCCGCTGGCGCCGAGAGGAGCAGGGTGCTGGCGAAAAGGGCAGCAAGCCCGGCGGCGAGGGGGGCCCGCTTGGCCCGGGGCTCGAACAGCTTCGTCTCCATCGTGGATAGCTCCTTGTCGCAAATGTCACCGAGGCCCCTGATTCCCCCGATCGAGTCTATCTTGGTTATCGCGGCGCAAACGTGGCGGAATGGGGCGATAGCCCGGAAAAAATGTCTCATCCGGGCGGCTTCATGGCCGGAAGGCATGGCTCGCGTCCCGCTTCGGGGCGTTTCAGGGGATTTAAGCGCCGTCGGGGGCGGCATGCCGCTTGCTATTCCCTGGTCAGACAGCTTCGCCGCCGGCGCTCAGTTCCAGCCAGGCGGGGCCGGCGCGGGCCACCGAGGGTCGGGGGGCCAATCCGGAGTTCGCGCCGGTCGCTGTTTATCCGTGGCCTCGACAGCCAAAGACGGCGCCCTTTGCACATGGGGCGCCGTTTTTATTTGTGGAGATCGGCCTCAGACGCCGCCACGGGCGACGAAGTAGGGATTGTCGAGCCCGCGCCCGGTCTTGCCATAGAGAAGAGGCGCGCCGTCGAGCTGCGTGACGCTGCCGCCGGCGGCGGCGAGGACGGCATGGCCCGCGGCCGTGTCCCATTCCATCGTGCGGCCGTGGCGGGGATAAAGATCGGCTTCGCCCGCCGCGATCAGGCAGAATTTCAGCGACGAGCCCGCGGCCAGAAACTCCTTCACCTTGTAGAGATTGAGATACTCGTCCGTCTTCTGGTCGCGGTGGGTGCGGCTGGCGATGATGACGAGGCCGTCGTCGGCGGGCTTTCTCACCGAGATGCGGCGCGGCGGCGCGGCGTGGTCGAATGAACCATCCGTACTCGGAGCGATGATCTGCTCATAGGCCTCGCCCGGCGTCCAGCCGTAGAACATGCGGTCCTTGGCCGGCGCATAGACGACGCCGGCGACTGGCACGCGCTTTTCGATCAGGGCGATGTTGACGGTGAACTCACCGTTCTTGCGCAGAAATTCCTTGGTGCCGTCGAGCGGATCGACGAGGAAGAAACATTCGTCGATGTCGGGGATGTAGCCGGCGGCGGCCTGCTCCTCGGAGACGACGGGAATGTCGGGCGCGATCATCTGCAGCCCGTCCAGTATGACGTGCTCGGCGTCGTGATCGGCGGCGGTGACGGGGCTGTCGTCATCCTTCTGGGTGGCGCCGCCGCCCGTCTCGTAATGCGCCATGATCGCGGCGCCGGCCCGGACAGCCATGCGGCGCAGTTCATTTATCAAGACGGCGCGGTCGGCCACGCGGCTCATCGGTCCCTCATTTTCATTTGTTCGCGCCGGAGAACATCATCGGGAGGCCCGCGGGTCAAGCGCGCCTTGCGCGGGCCGTGGCTCTCCGGGCTGGAATCGAGGGCGAGGCGGTGCTATCAGGCTTCAGGGGACCATCGTTTTCGGGGCTTAACGGATGAGCAAGGCAGAGGACGTTTCGGCGCTGGAACTGGCGGCGCTCTTGTGCAGCCGCGTGTGTCATGACGTGATCAGCCCGGTCGGCGCCATCACCAACGGGCTTGAGGTTCTGGCCGACGACGACGATCCGGAGATGCGCGTCCATGCGATGGAGCTCATCACCAAAAGCGCGGCGCAGGCTTCCGCCAAACTGCAATTCGCCCGCCTGGCGTTCGGCGCGGCCGGATCCGCGGGCGCCGAACTCGACCTGGGGGATGCGAAGGCCGTCGCCGAGGGACTGATGCGGAGCGAGAGAGCGACGCTGGCGTGGAATGCGCCGCATGCGACCATCGGCAAGGACTATGTGAAGCTCGTGCTCAACATGATCCTGATCGGTATCGCCGCCATTCCGCGCGGCGGCGAGGTATCCGCGTCCATCATGGAGCCGCTTTCGGCGCCGACGCTGCGCATCCGTTCGAAGGGGCAGGCGGCGCGCGTACCGGAAGAAACGGCGAGCTTTCTGGGCGGCCGCGATGCCGAGAAGTTTCTCGATGCGCGGGCGGCGCAGCCCTATTTCACGGGGCTTGTGGCGCGCGAGCTTGGGCTTGCGATCGAGGCGCGGATGGAAGGCGACGAATTCATCCTCGAGGCGAAACCGGCGGCCTGAAGGCCCCAGCGTCAAACGAAAAGGGCGTCTCCGAGGAGACGCCCTTTTCTTTTCATGCGCGCGAGATGCGGATCAGGCGGAAGCCTGAACCGGCATGCTTCCCTCGACGGG
>DASVNC010000033.1:0-1628 GCA_036384055.1 Parvibaculum sp. | reverse complement strand
CGGCGCGGCGTCGGCGCGGGTCGTGCGGACGGCATCGAAGCCCGCGGCCCGCGCTTCGGCGAGGAGCCGCGCCTTCAGCGCGGCGGGCGCTTCAGAAGTCGAGATTCGCATAAAGCTTGGGCGGCGGCATGCCCGGCACATGATCGGCGAGGATCTGGCGGAAGCCGGGGCGCGACTTGATGCGCACGTACCAGTCCTTGGCGCCGACATACTGGCCCCAGGGCACGTCGCCGACATAATCGAGGCAGGAGAGGTGCGCGGCGGCGGTGAGATCGGCCAGCGTCATCGCGTCACCGGCGAGCCAGCGGCGCTCTTCCATCAGGTAGCAGATGTAATCGAGGTGATAGCGCAGATTGTGGAGCGCCGCGCGGACGATGCCCATGTCGGGCGCGCCGCCGCCTTCGGCCGCGCTCAGGAAGCGGCGGGTGACTTTCTCGAAGATCAACCCGTCCGAGACTTCGGCGGCGAACTTGCGGTCGAACCAGTCGATGACGCGGCGCGCTTCGGCGCGCTCGGCCGGCGCTTCCGGCAGAAGGCGCGTCGAGGGTTCGGTCTCTTCGAGGAATTCCGCAATAGGCGTGCCGCCCGAGACAACGGTGCCGTCTTCCTCGATGAGCACGGGAACTTCGCCCGCCGGGTTCAGCGCCAGAAATTCATGACGGCGTTCCCAGTCGCGCTCCTCGACCAGCTCGAAGGCGAGGTTTTTCTCGGCAAGGACGAGACGGACCTTGCGCGAGGCGGGCGAGATGGGGAGGTGGTAGAGCTGACGCATGGGCTCGCAGTCTAATGGAACGGTGAAGGCTTTGACAGGTGGCGGGCAGACGTCTCAGGCCCGCCGTCGGCCACCGGCGGATTTCGCCGCCGGTTCCGGCGCGGCCAGCTCGTCGATGATCGGGCAGTCGGGGCGCTCGTCGCCGTGGCAGCGCCGGGCGAGCGTGGCCAGCGTCTTGCGCATGGCGCCAAGCTCGCCGATGCGGCGGTCGATCTCGCCGATATGTTCCTCGGCGATGCGCTTGACGTCCGCACTGGCGCGCGATCTGTCGCGGTAGAGCGTGAGCAGAACGCGGCATTGCTCGACGGTGAAACCGAGGTGGCGGGCGCTGGCGATGAAGCGCAATGTGTGGACGGCTTCATCTGTATACGCACGATAACCGTTTTCTCCCCGCGCCGGGCTGCCAATGAGCCCGATCTCTTCATAGTAGCGGATGGTCTTGGCCGGGACGCCGGTGCGTTCCGCGACCTCGCCGATGTTCATGACCAGACCTCCCCGCGCTTAATCAGGATTGCTCAGCCTCGTGGCGTCCAAGCTCGGGCGCCGGTTCGAACTGGCCGCGCTTGCGGTAACGCGCGAGATAGGACGGCACGATCGCCTCGGCGGCCGTCGGCACGATGCCGAGGCCCTTGAGCGTGCGGCCCTCGGCGTTTGCAGCGTCGCTGACGACGTTATCGACGGCGAGCAGCTTCACCTGATCGACCGTCAGCATCGGGTTCGGCAGAAGCTGGAGCAAGGCCGCTTGCATCCGGGCGAGCGCGAAGGGCATCGGCACCAGCAGGCGCTTGCGGCAGGTTTCGAGGAGGACGAGTTCGAAAATCTCGCGCAGCGTCCGCACTTCGGGGCCGCCCAATTC
>DASVNC010000032.1:0-30911 GCA_036384055.1 Parvibaculum sp. | reverse complement strand
ACGGCCTGATTGTAGATGAGTGACAAGCTGATATGGCGAAATTTCAGCTTAAGCAAATATATGGCGATATGGTGTTCTGCAGGCGGCGGCACACGGAAAAATATCGGGGAAGCAAGGGCGAGAGACGTCCCGTCAAGCCGGGCGATCTCGGCGCGCCCCTCCGGGGCCTGCAATGACAATTCCACCAGATTGAATGCGCTGCTAGGCTTCGGGCCTCCCCAGTTTTGAAAGTGAGCAGCCCCATGCCCACCCCCCGCAACGTCGCCGTCATCGTCGGAAGCCTTCGCAAGGAGTCCTTCAACCGCAAGATGGCGCTGGCGCTTGAAAAGCTCGCGCCCGCCTCGCTGAAGCTCGGCATTATCGAGATCGGCGCGCTGACGCTTTACAATCAGGACGAGGACGCGAACCCGCCCGCCGTCTGGACGGAGTTCCGCGACAAGGTGAGGCCGGCGGACGCCGTCCTCTTTGTGACACCGGAATATAATCGTTCCGTGCCGGGCGTTCTCAAGAACGCCATCGACGTTGGCTCGCGGCCCTATGGCAAGAGCGTCTGGGCGGGAAAGCCCGCCGCCATCGTCAGCGTCTCGCCGGGCGCGATGGGCGGCTTCGGCGCCAATCATCACCTGCGCCAGTCGCTGGTCTTCCTCGACATGCCAGCGATGCCCCAGCCGGAAACCTATATCGGCAATGCAGGCGCGTTGTTCGACGAGGACGGCAGCATCAAGGTGGAGGGAACGCGGAGCTTCCTGACGAAATTTCTGGAAGCCTTCGCCGTCTGGATCGAGACGACCGCGAAAAAATGAAAGCCGCTATTCCGGATCGGCGATCTTCGTCTGGTCGATGACGGCCTTGGCGTCCCGCGCCAGCATCATCAGATCCTGCGGCAGGTTTTCCGGATTCGATTCCGCATAGTCGATGAGCCGCCTGAGCAGCACCATGAATTTCGGGCCGGCCGCCATGATGCGGGCCTGAAGCTCGACGCGCTCCGGCGCGAAATCATATTCGACGCCGGGCACCCGCCAGCCGCCGCCTTCCTGCGTGCCGGTCATGATGACCGGATAGGTGCCGGGAAAGGGATGGCTCGCGCATTCTTCCGCCGAGCGCCACTTGTTCGGCGCGCGCACGACGCGCCACTCTTCCATCGCGGGATCGATCTCGGTCAGCTCGGCGCTCTGCTCGGTCTGGAGTTCAGTCGCCACGAAGTCGCGGCCAAGCCCGACGTCATAGAAAACGCGCAGCGGCTCGTCGACATCCTTCACCCATTGGGGAACGACCCGTTCGATGATCGCCCAGGTGCCGACGGGCCGCACATAGACCCGCTGGTTCTTGTGAAATTGTGCCTTGGCCATCGCGCCGGACCCGCCTGAATATGGAGGAGGCCAGTATGTCGCGCCGGCGGTTAGCGAGAGATTAAGCCCTCACTCGGCGGGCGCGCCCGGCGGCTCGTTTTTCGGCCGTCCGAACGAGAGGCCGGTGAAGCGCCGGCGAACCCAGGCGGCTGCTCCATTGACCCGCCGCCGCGTACTTTCCAGCAGCAGATAGGCGACCGGCACCACGACAAGTGTGAGCACTGTTGAAGATATGAGCCCGCCTATGGCGACGAAGCCCATCGCGTTGCGCACCTCTGCGCCCTGGCTGGTCGAGATCGCCACCGGGATCATGCCCATGACGGTCGCGATCTGGGTCATCAGCACCGGCCGCAGGCGCACCGGCCCGGCCGCCAGCAGCGCCTCGCGCAGGGGCATACCCTGCGCCCGGAGCTGGTTGGTGTAATCGACGAGCAGAATGCCGTTCTTCATCACCAGGCCCATCAGCGCCAGCAGGCCGATCTGCGCGAACATGGTGAGTTCGAGCCCCGAGAGCTTCAGCGAAATGAACGCGCCGACGAAAGAGAGCGGCGCCGACAGCATGATGATCGCCGGTTGGGCGAAGCTGTTGAACTGGCTGGCCAGGATCATGTAGAGCGCGATCAACGCCAGCGCGAAGGCAAAGCCGATCGCCTGGCCCGTCTCCTTCATGCTCTTGGCCGGGCCTTCCGCCGACCAGGAATAATTGGCCGGCAGCTTGGCGTCGGTGAGATAGGCCTCGACCGCCTGCGTCGCCGGTCCGAGCGCGACGCCCGCCGGCGTGTTGGCGAGAATGGCGATGCGCCGCGAGCGGTTCTGCCGCTCGATCTGCGCCGGTCCCGACGCCACTTCGAAATTTGCGACATTGTTGATGTCGATGAGCCGCCCGTCCGGCCCCCGCACCTGAATGAGCGACAGCTTGGCGATGTCGTCGCGCTGGTCTTCTTCCAGCCTGACGCGCACATCGTAGCGCTGGCCGTATTCCTCGAACGAACCCGCCTTGACGCCGCCGACCATCGTGCGGACCGTCTCGGCCAGCGAGCGCACCGGAATGCCGAGATCGGCGGCGCGCTTGCGGTCGATATGCACCTGCACTTCGGGCTTGCCGGCATCGTAGCTGGTCTTCACATCGGCAAAGAGCGGGTTCGCCCGCATCTTGGCGACGATCATGTTGGCCTCGGCGTCCAGCACCGCGAGGTCCGGTCCCTTCAGCGCATACATGATCGCATAGGCGCCGAAGCTGCCGCCCGAAATCCACGGCACGTCCGACAGCGACATAGACTTGGCTTCCGGCGCCGCCGCCTGCATCACGCCGCGCGCCTCGTCCATGATGTGAACGAAGCTGACATGGCGATCCTTCTTCGGCGTCAGACCGATGTCGAAGGCGGCTTCGTTGGCGTTCTGCTGCGCGCCGGAACCGACGGTGAAGAAAACCGTCTTCACATGTTCGACGCCGTGCAGCGCATGCGCGACGCGCTCGGCCACCGCCCGCGTCTCTTCGATACCGGCACCGAACGGAAGCTCGATATCGGCGAGGAACTCCGAGCGGTCGGTCCGTGCGTCGAAGGCGGAAGGCAGCGTCTTCGCCACCATCACGCCGACGATAATGGCGCCGACCGCGATGCCCATCACCGTCCAGCGCCAGTTCAGCGCCACGGTCAGAATTTTTCCGTAGCCGTTGTCGATGTGCTTGTAGCCATTGTCGAAGAACCGCGCGACGGGGCCATAGCCATGCGCGTCGTGCTCGCCGCGCTTGAGAAACCGCGATGAAAGCATCGGCGTCAGCGTCAGCGAGACGAGCAGCGAAACCAGCACCGAGAAGGTGATCGCCAGCCCGTACTGAAAGAAGAAGCGCCCGACAATGCCGCTCATGAAGGCGATGGGCACGAAGACGGCGCAGACCGAGAAGGTGGCAGCGAGCACAGCGAGCCCGACCTCCCTGGTGCCGAGCGAGGCCGCCTCCATCGGCGAATAACCCTCTTCGAGCTTCCGGTAGATGCTTTCCAGCACCACGATGGCGTCATCGACCAGCAGGCCGACCGCCATCGAGAGCGCCATCAGCGTCATCATGTTGATCGTGAAGCCCGCCGCATAGAAGGCGAAGAACGTCGAGATCAGCGCCGTCGGCATGGCGATGGCGACGATCATCGTCGCGCGGATCGACAGCAGGAAGGCGAGGGTCACCAGCACGACAAGGCCGATGCCGATCTGGATGTCGGTGAAAACGTCTTCCGCCGATCCTTCGATGAAGACGGCGTTGTCGCGCGCGATCTTCATGTCGATGCCGGCGGGTGCAATCGTCCGCAGGTCGGCGAGCGCCGCGCGCACCGCGCGCGCCACCGCCACCGTGTTCTGGCCGGATTGCTTGCGCACCTCCAGCGACACGCCGCGCTTGCCGTCGAGTTCGGCATAGCTGCGTTCGTCCGCCATGCCGTCCTCGACGCGGGCGACATCCTTCACCAGCGTCGCCGCGCCGTCGCGCCGGAAGGCGACCACGATGTCGCCGAATTCGGGAACGGTCGCAACCTCGCCCTTGGTCTTGACCGCATATTCGGATGTGCGGCCCGGCGAATCCAGTCGTCCGCCCGGAATGTCCGCATGTTCGCGGCGGATCGCGCTCGTCACATCGTCCGCGGTGACGTTGTAGGCGCGCATCTTTCCGGCATCGAGCCAGATGCGCACTTCGCGGTCGCGCCCGCCGACCAGCGTGATCGAGCCGACGCCGGAAATGCGCTGCAGCTGCTCCTTCACCACCTTGTCGGCGAAATGCGTCAGCGTCTTGATCGGCATTTGGCCGGCAATCATGATCGACATGATCGGCTGCGCATCGGGGTCGAGCTTCTGCACGATCGAGGGATCGGCGTCTTCCGGCAGGTTGGCGCGGGCGACCGCCACCTTGTCGCGCACATCCTGCGCCTTGGCGTCGACGTTCTCGTCGAGCTTGTACTGCACCACGACCTGCGACAGACCTTCGGAGCTTGTCGAGTTCAGCGTGTCGATGCCCGATGTCGTGTTGACCTCTTCCTCCAGCGGATCGGTGACGTCGCTTTCGATGGCTTCGGGGGAGGCGCCGTCCAGCGTCGTCGCAATCGAAACGACCGGAAATTCGACCTTGGGGAAAAGATCGACGCCGAGCCGTCCGAGCGAAATCCAGCCGAGCACGACCAGCGCCGCGACGATCATCACCGCGAAAACCGGCCTGCGAATGGAAACGTCGGATATCCACATGGGTCTTGGTCCTTTCCGGCGTCTATTTTACGGCGTCTGTCGGGAGCCGGGGACAACTTCGCCCGCCGCCGCAACGGTCTCGATCTTGACGGCGGTGCCCTCGCTGACCAGCGGCAGGTTCGGCCCCGAAAGGGCGCGTTGTCCCGCCGAAAGGCCCGACAGCACTTCAACCGTGCCGGCGTCGATCTGGCGCACGGTCACAGGCACCCGCCTGGCGACGCCGTTTTCGGCGACGAAGACATAACGCTGATCCTCCGTCCCCTGAACGGCGGTGCGGTCGAGCGAGATGACGTTGCGCGGGTCCGGGTAAAAGTCGGCCCATACGAAGAGGCCGGGTTTCACCGTATAGTCCTTGTTGACGATCGGCAGCCGCACTTCGACGGTCCGCGTCGAGGTGTCGATGGCGTCATTGATGATGAGCGCATAGCTGTCATAGGAGCGGCCGACGCCGTCGACGGTCACTTTCGCCTTGGTGTTGAGATGCACCTTGGTGAGATCGACTTCGGGGATCTGCACGATCGCCGCCACGACGTCGATTTTCATGATCTGCAGCACGCTGTTGCCGCCGCCGCCACCGCCGCCACTCATGCCGCCGAAGCCCCCGCCCATCGTCATCATGTATTTGCCTTCGTCGATGTCGCGCCGCGTAATGACGCCGTCGAAAGGCGCGCGCACCGTGCAGTCTTCAAGCTGCTGTTTGGCGGCGGCAAGTTGAGCCGTGGCGATGCCGAGCCGCGCCGCCGCGGTCTCCTTGGCTGCCCGCGCATTGTCGAGCCCGCCATTGGAGACATAGCCGCTGGCATGCAGCTCGTTCGAGCGCCCGAAGGCCCGGCTCATGTTGCGGTCTTCGGCCTCAGCCAGCTTCACCTGATTTTCGAGTTCGGCGACTTTGAGCTTCAGTTCGACGTCGCGTGTATGGAAGAGCGGATCGCCTTCCTTAACCCGTGCGCCGACATAAACGTAAATCTTGTCAATGATGCCGGTGACGCGGGGGCCGAGGTCGGTTGTCTTCGCCGCCGAGATGGTGCCCGTGCCGGTGACGGGTTCGACAAGCGCCTTGGCGGTTGCCACGGTTTCAAAAACGCTGACGGTTTCGACCGGCTTCTCGGCTGTTTTCTTGCCGTCGCCGCAGGCGCCCAGCGCGGCAAGACTGCCCCCGAGAACCAGAAGGGCGGCCACCCGCCCGGCGCCGGACGTGAACGCGAACTTCATTTTGATTGCCCCAGACCCTTGCGCCGCGGTTCGGCGCTGAATAGTGTATTTGAGTATAGTATCCTAGGTTACGATATAGAAGGCGTCATTTTGAAAAAGACGGCGGCGCTGGACGATCCTAAAGAAGCCGCGCGGCGAACCTTCGGCTGGACGCTGCATGACGTTTTCCGGCTGTTCCAGCGGTCTTGGAACCATCGGCTGCACGAATCCGGCGCCGGCATCAGTCCCGCCCAGTCCCGCGCGCTGACCGCGCTCTACAAGCAGGACGGTCTCACGCAAACCGAACTCGCCGACGAGGTCGAAATGGAAAAGGCCCCCCTCGGCCGTCTTCTCGACCGCCTCGAAGAACAAGGCTTCGTCGAGCGCCGTTCCGATCCCGCCGACAGGCGCGTCCGCCGCGTCTATCAGACGGAAAAGGCCAAAGGACTGGAAGAGCCGATGTGGAGCGTGGCGCGGGGCATGTTCGATAGCGCGCTGCAAGGGCTGACGCCGGAAGAATTGACGACGCTGCTCACGCTTCTCGACCGTCTGAAGCAAAACCTCCTGACCGGCGAGAAATCGGCCGTGGCGCCCGGCGTGATCTTCACGCGGCCACCCACTTCCCCGTAACCACCCGGAGACGGCGGCATCATATCCGTGAGCGGATTATTTGGCGGGCTTCTTCCAGGCCGGGCCGGTCAGCTCGGCCTCGATGATGACCTCCACATCGTCGCCGACGCCCATGATCGAATGCGGCGGCAGCACGCCGTAGGAGATGCCGAAGGCCGAGCGGCTGAAATGCCCACGCACCGAAAAGCCGATACGCGCCTGCGGGTCCATCTCGAAGCCGGGATAGCCGCCGTTGAAGGTGGCGTTCAGCACCACCGGATGCGTGACGCCATGCAGCGTCAGATCGCCGGTCACGCGGGCGGTCTTCGGCCCGGTGCGCTCGATCTTTGTCGAGCGATAGGTGATCTCGGGATATTTCGACGCATAGAGCCAGTCCGGTCCGCGCAGCGCGTCGAGAAAGCCCGCAGGCGGGTTGTCGGCGTCGATCGAATGCGGATCGATCGTCGCTTCAAGCCGCGCCTTTTCCGGATGCCTGGGGTCGATTTGCAGTTTGACGCCGAACTGCGTGAAGCGCGCCGTGAAGTGCGAGAAAGTCATATGGCTCATGCGCACGATCAGGCTGCCATGCGCCTTGTCGAGCGTATAGGCGCCGGCCGGCGCGGGCGGGGTCGCCTCCTTCGCCAGGGCGGGGGACGCCGAAAGGATCGCCAGCGCGGTCAATGCCGATGCGACCAGATGATTTTTCATGATGTATGTCCCTTCGTCTTGCTGTCGAAACGTCGAACCAGCCCAAACCTTCGCCCCGGAACCCCGAACCTTCGCCCTGAAACCATTGCCATGTTCGGACCGTTTGTCGATATGCGGAGCGCACCGGGAAGAATGCCGGCAGCCATCTGTCGGTTGGCCCCAAGCGGACGCGGCGTCAACGGACACACCACCTATCTCCTTGTAAGTAAGCCCTTTTCAGCGCGTGAAATGTCGGAAACAATGCGGCAAAACCGGATACGGGCTGCGCGCCGCGGCGGCGGTCCATCGACAAAACTCGGCCATCAAGGCTGGCTCGGCGGGAGAGCGGCGTCTGCAAGCGGGCGTCGGACTTTCCCCCGTGACGTTGGGAGGGATGAGATGAATTTCGACTTTTCAGACGACCAGAAGCTTCTGAAGGAGCAGGTCCGCAAGTTCCTGACCGACAAGTGCCCTTATTCGGTGCCGCGCCGCATTCTGAACGGCGACGAACCCTATGCGAAGGAAGTCTGGAAGGGTCTGGTCGATATGGGTCTGACGGGCACGGCGATCCCTGAAGCTTACGGCGGCCTCGGCCTCGGCGCGCTGGAACTCTGCGTGATCGCCGAGGAACTCGGCCGTGCCGCCGCGCCGGTGCCGTTCTCATCCTCCGTCTACCTCGCATCCGAAGCGATCAGGCTTTTCGGCACCGAGAAGCAGAAGGAAACCTGGCTGCCGAAGCTCGCCGCCGGAGAGATCATCGGCACGCTGGCGCTTTCTGAAGGCACGCGCGCGGCAAGCCCGCGCAACATCGAGACGAAGTTTGCCGGCGGCAAGATCAGCGGTGAGAAACTGCCGGTGCCGGACGGCGATGTCGCAGACGTTGCCGTCGTCGTCGTCAATTCGGGCGGAACCGGCGAGCAGGCGATCTCGCTCGCCATCGTTGATCTGAAAGGCGCGGGCGTCTCGACCGAGGTGCTCCGCACCATCGACCCGACGCGCAGCCATGCCCGCGTCACCTTCAAGGACGCGGCCGCCGAGCTGATGGGTCCAGCGGGGCAGGGCTGGGCGCAGCTCTCGCGCATTCTCGACGGGGCCGCCGTGCTCTTCGCTTTCGAGCAGGTCGGCGGCGCGGAAGCGGCGCTTGAAATGGCGCGCGACTATTCGCTGGAGCGTTATGCCTTCGGCCGCCAGATCGGCTCCTATCAGGCGATCAAGCACAAGCTCGCCGACATCTATGTGAAGAAGGAGCTGGCGAAGTCGAACTCCTATTTCGGCGCCATGATGCTGAACGACGACGGCGCGGAACTTCCCGAAGCCGCCGCCGCCTCGCGCATCGCCGGCACCGATGCCTATGTTTTCGCCGCGCAGGAAAGCATGCAGACGCATGGCGGCATCGGCTACACATGGGAGGCGAACACGCAGTTCCATTATCGCCGCGCGAAATTGCTTGCCCTTGCGGTCGGCAGCGCCGCTCAGTGGAAAGAAAAACTCGCCGCGCGCCTCGAAGCCAGGAACGCCGCCTGATCGCGCAACAGACATTCGAACGGAATATCATCATGGACTTCAACGACACACCGGAAGAAGCCGCCTACCGCGCTCAGGTACGTTCGTGGCTTGAAAAGAATGCGACCCGCCGCGCCGACGCGAAAGACGCCGAGCAGGCAAAGACGCTGGAGGAGCTGCTGAAGCGCTCCAAGGCCTGGCAAGCAAAGAAGGCGGAAGCCGGTTACGCCTGCATCACCTGGCCGAAGGAGTGGGGCGGCGGCGGCGGCTCGACCATTCAGAACGTCATCTACGGTCAGGAAGAGGCGAACTATGCCGTCACCGGCGGCGTCTTCGCCATCGGCCTCGGCATGTGCATCCCGACGCTCATGACCTGGGGTCCGGAAGACGCCAAGCAGCGCTATGTGAAGCCCGCCGTGCGCGGCGATGAAATCTGGTGCCAGCTCTTTTCCGAGCCCGCCGGCGGCTCAGACGTCGCGGGCCTTCGCACGCGGGCCGAAAGAGACGGCGACGAATGGGTCATCAACGGCCAGAAGGTCTGGACCTCCGGCGCCCATTATTCGGATTTCGGCATCGTGCTCGTCCGCACCGACCCGACGGTCCCCAAGCATAAGGGCCTCACCATGTTCTATATCGACATGAAGAGCCCGGGCATCGAAGTCCGTCCGATCAAGCAGATGTCGGGCGACGCCAACTTCAACGAAGTCTTCTTCACCAATGTCCGCGTCAAGGACAGCCAGCGTCTCGGCAAGGTCGGCGACGGCTGGAAGGTTGCCCTGACGACGCTGATGAACGAGCGTCTCGCCGTCGGCGGCAGCCAGGGCAATGCCGACGTCGCCGAACTGATCGCGCTCGCCCGCGACACCGAAATCGACGGTGAGCCGGCGATCGCCAACGGCGCCGTGCGCGAGCGCATCGCCGACTGGTACGTGCAGGCGCAGGGATTGAAGTTCACGCGCTTCCGCACGCTGACCGCGCTCTCCAAGGGCGAGACGCCGGGGCCCGAAAGCTCGATCTCGAAGATCGTCGCCGCGAAAAAGATGCAGGACCTCGGTTCCTTCGGCATGGACCTTCAGGACATGGGCGGTATCATCCGTGACCGGAAGATTTCGCCGGAGGAAGGCGCCTACACCGAACAGTGGCTGGGCGCCGCGGGCTACCGCATCGCCGGCGGCACCGACGAAATTCTGCGCAATATCGTCGCCGAGCGCGTGCTCGGAATGCCGCAGGATGTCCGTGTCGACAAGGACCTGCCTTTTAATCAGGCGCCGAAAGGCAAATAGCCGTTAACTCTCGAAACCGAAGGGCCCGCGCGGGTGAAGCCGCGCGGGCCTTTGTTTTGTTGGACGTGGCCGCCGTCATGCTAGATTGCCGACCGAGGCCAACGAGGCGGTGGGCGGCGTGCTGGACATTTTGCGCGAGGCGATGGCGAAGGTCGTGCAGGCGCTGCATGCCTTCGATCCCCCATTCTTTGGCGGGATTTGGCGCAACCGGCGCATGCCTTATCTGGTTGTCGCGGCGCTGCTCGTTTTCGCCGCCGGAAATTACATCTGGTACATGCGCTATGAGCGTCCCGTCGCGCAGGGCCTCGATGCGATCAAGGCGTCCGGCCATCTCGTTGTCCTGACCCGCGTCGCGCCGACGACCTACTATCTCGGCACCGACGGCCAGACCGGCTTTGAATATGAAATGACGCAGGAACTCGGCAAGGCGCTCGGCGTCAAGGTCGATTACCGCATTTACAAGACCGAAGCTGAAATCGTCGCGGCGCTGGCCGCAAGCAAGGGTCAGCTCGCCGCCGCGGGCCTCGCCGCCACCGAGGCGCGGCGCAAGGCTTTCGCCGCGGGGCCCGACTATCAGCCCGTCCGCCAGCTCGTCATCTGCAATCGCGGCGTCTCGCTGCCCAAGGAGCCCAAGGATCTCGCCGGCCTCAAGATCGCGGTGAGCGAGGGCACGGCGGGCGGCGACGCGGCGCTGGCGCTGGTCGGAAAAGTCGATGGGCTTTTCGTCGGCCCGACCCACGAGCCGGTTGAGAAACTCCTCGAAGTCGTCGCCTCCGGCCAGCTCGACTGCACGGTGGCGAACACGCTGGAGCTTCAGGTCAACAATCCCTACTACCCCGAACTCGTCGAAGCCTTTCCGCTGACCGGCGAACAGCCGCTTGCCTGGTTCGCCGCGCCCGGTTCGGAAGACCTGGCGAAATATCTGAAGACCTGGATGGCGGGCATGGCGAAAAAGGGAACGGAGGCCGATCTCGCCAAAAGGTTCTTCGGCTTCCTGCCGGCCTTCGACTATGTCGATGTCAGCGCCTTTCAGGATGCGGTCGTCGACACGCTGCCCGACTACGAAAAGGCGATGCGCGACGCGGCGCGCGACACCGGCCTTCCCTGGCAGGTGATCGCCGCCGTCGCGTATCAGGAATCGCATTGGGATCCGGACGCGCGCAGCCACACCGGCGTGCGCGGCATCATGATGCTGACCGAAGACACCGCTGACAATCTCGGCGGTGTCGATCGCCTCGATCCGGTCGAGAGCATTTATGCAGGCGCGCGTTACATCGCCGATCTGAAAAGCCGTCTGCCCGATACCGTCAAGGATCCTGACCGGCTGTGGTTCGCGCTCGCCGCCTACAATATGGGTTTTGCGCATCTGATGGACGCGCGCGCGCTCGCCGGCCGTCTCGGTCTCGACAAGGATCGCTGGAGCGACATGCGCCGCGTGCTGCCGCTGCTGCAACAGCCGGAGCAGGCGGGCGTCCTGAAATACGGTCCGGCCAAAAGCGGGCAGGCGCTGCGTTTCGTGCAGCAGGTGCGTGCCTATCAGCACATTCTCGAGGCGATTAGGTGAAGTTACTTATGTGACAACGCCCCGCAGCTTCTGCGACAGAATGACCACACATGAATTGTGGATATTGGGAAACACTGTGACTGACAAATTCGCGCCGGCTTTCGGTGCGTGCGAACGGAGAACAAAATGTCAGGCAACAGAACTTCCAAACTCGCAGCCGTCGCGCTCGCAGCGCTTCTCGGCGGCACGGCGCTCACGACCCAGGCGAATGCCGACGACGCATTCAAGGCGAAGTCGGCGGGCGACTTTCTCGTCCGCGTCCGCGGTCTCTACGTCATTCCGCGCGATCACGCGGATGTCTCGGCCGGCGGCAGCGTCGATGTCTCGAACGATTTCGTGCCGGAAGTCGATGGCAGCTATTTCATCACCGACAACATCGCGCTCGAACTGATCGCGGCGACGACGCGCCACAAGGTCACCTGGACGCCGAGCGGCACCAACCTCGGCAAGGTCAGCCTGCTGCCGCCGACGCTGACCGTGCAATATCACTTCATGCCGAAGGAACGTCTCAGCCCCTATGTCGGCGCCGGCCTCAACTACACGTTCTTCTACAATGAAGACGCGCCCGGCGGCGCGATCACCAGCGTCAATTACAAGAACCACATCGGCTACGCGCTGCAGGCAGGCGTCGATTATGCGATTGCCGGCAACTGGTCGTTGAACTTCGACGTGAAGAAGATATTCCTGCGCACCGACGTTTCGGTGAACGGCGGCGCGGTCACAGCCAAGGTCGATCTCGATCCCTGGATCATCGGCGCCGGCGTCGGCTACCGCTTCTGAGGGGGAACGGGGCGGGACCGCAAAAGCTTTAAAAGCTTTGCGGTCCCGCTTTCCGCTGCGACACGGGCCCCCGCCGTGGCATTGTTTATCGCGAGACACTCATCTATAAAATCTAGGGTATAAGCCCTAGAGGCGCCGGTCGCGCCTTGGGTGAAAATCTCAAGAAAAGCAGTCCTAGGGAGATCACCAGTGTCGCTATCGCAAGGCCCCCGCGGCTCCGCGCTCGTCAAGCCGACGAGAACCGTGAAGATCGCCATCCTCGGCGCCGGCATGGGCGGCCTCGGCATGGCGGCGCAGCTTCGCCGTCACGGCATCGACAGCTTCGTCATTCTGGAAAAGGGCGGTGAAGTCGGCGGCACCTGGCGCGACAACATCTATCCGGGCTCCGGCTGCGACGTGCCCTCGCATCTCTATTCCTTTTCTTTCGAACCGAAGTCCGACTGGTCTCGGAAGTACGCGCTGCAACCCGAAATTCACGACTATATGAAGCATGTGGCGAAGAAATACGGCCTCGCGCCCTTCATCCGCTTCAACACCGAAGTTGCCGAATGCCGCTTCGACGAGGCGGAAGGCATCTGGCGCATCCGCACCGCGGGCGGCGAGGAGATCACCGCCAATGTCGTCGTCTCCGGCACCGGCCAGCTCAATCGCCCGGCCTATCCGAAGATCGATGGCCTCGATGGTTTCGCCGGCAAGAAATTTCATTCCGCGCGCTGGGACACCAGCGTCGATCTCACCGGCAAGACCGTCGCCGTCATCGGCAACGGCGCCAGCGCCATCCAGTTCGTGCCCGAGATCGCGCCGAAGGTGAAGAAGCTGACGATCTTCCAGCGCTCGCCGAACTGGGTGGTGCCGAAAGCGGACCGTCCCTACACCGAGCGCGAGAAAAGCCTCTTCCAGCGATTCCCCTGGATCGTGCGCCTTCACCGCACCATGATCTACCTGACGCTGGAACGGAACTATCTTACCTTCATCAAGGACAGCTTCTTCGGCAAGCTGTTCGAGAAAGCCGGCAAGGCGGCGATCGAAACCCACATCTCTGATCCGAAACTGCGCGAGGTGCTCACGCCGGATTATCCGGCCGGCTGCAAGCGCATCCTTCTTTCAAACGACTGGTATCCGGCCATCGCGCGCCCCAACGTCGAGATCGTGACGAGCCCGATCGCGCGCGCCACGCCGGACGCCATCGTGACCGCCGACGGCAAGGCGCATCAGGCCGACGTCATCATCTACTCGACCGGGTTCGAGACGATGCAGTTCCTCGCGCCGATGAAAATCACCGGGCGCAACGGCCTCGATCTGAACGATGTCTGGAAGGATGGCGCCGAAGCCCATCGCGGCGTCGCGGTTTCCGGCTTCCCGAACTTCTTCATGCTCTATGGCCCGAACACCAATCTCGGCCACAGCTCGATCATCTTCATGCTCGAGTGCCAGATCGGCTACATCCTGCAGGCCATCGACGCGCTGAAAAATCCGAAGCTGCGCTATCTCGATGTACGCAAGGCCGCCGAGGACGCCTTCAACCGCCAGCTCCAGCACGATATGCAAAGCACGGTCTGGGCCGCCGGCTGCTCAAGCTGGTACAAGAACGCCGCGGGCAAGGTCACCAATAACTGGTCGACGTTTACGACGCGGTACTGGTGGCAGATGCGCCATTTCGATCTCGACGAATATCAGCTCGTCGGTTGATGGCGGACGTCAGTCGATCTGTCCTTCGCGGACGATGCGCTCATGGCCGTCGGCGACATTCTTGACGCGATACTGATAGCCCGCGCCCTCTGAAGGCAGCAGCCGCACGACCGTGTACTGGCCGCGCGTTTTCGCCAGATATGACCCGCCGGGATGGAATTCCACCGTCTCTCCGACCTTGAACTTGTGACTTTCCATCGGGCGCTCTCCATTGGCCGTTCCATGCGCGGCGCATCGCATGCGTCGCGGCGGCTCTGTCGCTATGCTGAGAATGCGCCTGTATGGGCCCGGGCGGCTGAAAGATCAAGAATTATCGCCCTCGGCGCGTCGCAACGAATTCGCGGGCGCGTGCCGCTGAAGCGCGGTAACCTGCCGATTCTGAGCCCGGCGCGGGCTCACGAACAATGGAGACAGGTCATGGCCAAAGGTCAGATGCGGAGTAACAAAGAGAAAAAGAAGCCGAAACAGGACAAGGCAAAGAAGGGCGCTGCCGCCACTTCTTCCGTTTTTCCGGCCAATGAGAAGAACCGTCAGACCCCGCCCAAGGGCAAGAAGTAACCGCCTCGCCCTGAAATTGAACTCGCCGTCCAATCGCAGCGCCGCCTTCGGGCGGCGTTTTGCTGTCCGGTATCTTCGTCTCCTCGGAAAGGTGTGTCATCCGGGTGAAGAGGACGGCCCCCGGTCCGGCGCCTTGGGGGGCACGGGGGGACGATAGCGCCAGACCGGGGTCCTCCTGCGGCCAAAATGAGGCCAGCAAACCGATGTCGCATCGACGACATGGTGAAAACTCCGCACCCGGAGTTCGGTTCCCGGATTTTTTAAAATTGCGCCTCTCGAAAATATGGAAATTTATTGAAGGCGGACTGCCGCCAAGCCAATCGGGCAAAAATCCGGCGCATATGACGAAACTCTTTCCGGTTTGAGGAGTTCCACAGGTCTGGAAATTTATTTTCCCGAAATGGCAACGGCATTTTCGTCCCGGCGCTCCTCGTGCGGCGCGTAACCCCGGAGGAGCATGGAACCTCTCATCAGACGACTGTCTCATTATACGGAGCTTTCCGAGGCGGATCGCGCCCGTCTGGGCGCGCTTCGCACCCAGCGCCAGAGCGCCGAACGCGGACGGGACATCATCGTCGCCGGCCAGGCGTTGACGCGCGCGCTCGTCGTCCATAAAGGCTGGGCTGTCCGCTATCAGATGCTGGACGATGGGCGCCGGCAAATTCTGAACATTCTTTTGCCGGGCGACATGTTCGACATGCAGGTCTTCGTCGCCGCCAAAGCCGATCACTCGGTCATGGCCGTTACCGATATGGAGCTCATCACCGTTGCGCCACAGGACGTAGTTCTCAATCTCTTTCGCGGCGACGAAAATCTAAGCCTCGCCTTCTGGTGGGCCGCCGTGCAGGAAGAGGCGATCCTTCGCCAGCAGATCGTCCGCAATGGCCGCCGCACCGCGACCGAGCGTGTCGCGCATTTTCTGATGGAGCTTCATCGACGCGCCCTCATCATCGACGAGGCGAAGCAGAACGGCTTTCACTTTCCGCTCACGCAAACGATCATCGGCGATGCCCTCGGCCTCAGCCACATTCATGTCAATCGGATTCTCGGCCGCCTGACCGCGCAAGGATATATCGAGCGCGACCGCAACTGGATCGAGCTGGCGGATGCGCGCGGGCTGGCGCAGATTTGCGATTTCGATCCGTCTTATCTGAATATCGGACCTTTTCCCCGGCGCATGCGCTTGCCGTCATCCGTCGAACCTCAATTCTGACAATCCGCGCGGACGAACGAAAAATGGCGGGTTGCCGGAGCGACCCGTGGTTCCGTTCCGGCCAGGGCGCGCACCGACAGGCCGGCGCTCGTCCGATGCCGCGAGCGTGCGGCCGCTTTGCTGGGAAATCTATTCAAGACCTTTTGGCGGCGCTTCGAACGCAATGCTCTGCCGCGCCGGAATGCGCCACTGTCCGTCGTCCGTCCGGCAGGCGAGACCGGGGTAAATCTGTCCCGCGCCCGCCGGATCGGTGCGTTCGAGCCGGTAACGCAGGCACGTCCCGGTGCCGTCCATGCCGGGCAGCGGCGGCGCCGGTTTCACGGGCGCGGGATCGACGCGGATCGAGAAACTTTCGCTGACGCCGGTGCTGGTCCATGCGACGGCGGGGCCGCCTTTGCCCGCGTCATTCAAGGCGTTGACGACGGCCCAGTCGAAGCCGCTGCGCGCCGCGGCTGGCCACATCGCGGTTCCCGGCCGGATCGCCACGAGTTCACGCTGGACCGAGATCTTCCCGCCGCGCTTCACGGTTTCCCGCACCGGCTGATGGAGGGCCGCCGCATAATCCCATTCGCGGATAATGACGGGCGCGCCGCTTGTCGTCTGTGTACAGAAGACATCGATTGTCTTGAACCGGCCTGCCGGCGCCGTCGTCCGGCCCGCATGCCCGACAGCGCAGCTGACGCTGGAGATGCTTTCCGTCTGTCCGTCCGTGCCGCCGTCGCGCAGCCGGTAGTCTCCCTTCGACCCCGGCCGCAAAGGCTGCAGAAAATCGTCCGGCGCATCGGAACTCTCGCCGGCGCCTGCGAGGTTCAGGAAATTTTCCTGCTGCTGTGTTTCTTCGCCGCTGCTGGAAACGAGGCGGGTGACGTCGCCGGCATCCTTCACCGTTTCCGACGAGCCGTCGCTGTAGACGAAAACCTCGCCGGTCTCGTAGCGGAGCAGCGTGTCCCTCGGCAGCTTTGCTCGCGCGGCGGCGAGCCGGGCGAGCAGCGACCGCGTCAACTTCCCGCTTTCGGCGATGTGCTGGTCCTTCTGGAAGGCCCGGATGGCGGCGGCCGAGCGCGGCCCGAAGACGCCGTCCGCAGGGCCGGCATCATAGCCTAGCGATGTCAGAAGCTTTTGGGCTTTGGCGATCTGGTCGGCGGCGGCGATTTCCGGATCTTCGCTCATTTGCGCGGGCGGCGCCGAGGCCGGGCCGTTCTGATGCGCACATGCCGCCAGCAGAAGCGGGATGAGGGCGCCGAAAAGGGCCGACCCGAAGCGCGCCGTTGGTCTGCGGGCCTGAATGTCCATCATGCGGCCTTCGTCTGGTCGAGAATGCGTTCACGGGGGCATGTCAGCGACACGCGCGTGCCTGCGCCTTGCTCGCTCTCGATCGACAGACGGAAGCCAAGGAGACGCGCGACGCGGTTGACGAAAGGCAGGCCGAGGCCCGCGCCGTCATGTTCGTGCGGCAAAGCCGTGGCGAGGCGGACGAAGGGTTCGAGAATATGCTCGATCTTGTCGGCGGGAATGCCGATGCCTGTATCCCGCACGACAAAACTCACCGTCCCGTTCATGTTGGTCTGGGCAAAAAGCTCGGCTTCGCCGCCGCCCGGTGTGAACTGGATCGCATTGGACAGCAGATGGACGAGTGCCTTGGTCAGCAGGCGCTCATCGGCGCGGATCGAAAGCGTATCGTCGGGGCAATGGCTCTTCAGCGCGACGCCCGCCGATTTCGCCTGTATCTTGACGCGCCCGGCGGCAGCCTTGATGAGGTCCGCGACGCAAATCTGTTCCTCCTTGAGCGGAACATTCTCCGCATCGAGCTGCGACAGACCAAGAAGTTCATTGACGAGCTGGAGCAGGGTGAGGCCGCTCGAATTGACATCTTCGACATAGCGGCGGATGCGGACGGCGCCGTTCCCCGCTTCGACCTCCTGGATCATGGTTTCCGAGAGGCCGATGATGTCGTTGAGCGGCGTCCGCAGCCTGTGGCTCATGGCGGTCAGAAACTCCGACTTCGCCCGGTTCGCGGCCTCGGTCTTTTCCTTAGCAATGCGCAGCCGCGTCTCGGCTTGGCTCCGCAATGCCACTTCCTCGCGCAGCGCCGCGTTTGCCGAATTCAGTTCGGCGGTGCGCGCGACGACCGCGCGCTCCACGGCGATGTTGTACATGGTGGAATTATAAAGATGCTGGGCGAGAAGCCCCGTCAGGACAAGCGCGCAAAGCGCAAGGCCCAGCGGCGCTGCGAAGCCGAGAGCGGTCTCGCTGCCGGCCGAGGATCTGGCGGCGACGACGAACTTCTGGTTGGCGATGCTGAAATCGCGCGCCTGCGAAAAACTCGAATGCTGAAGCCAGGTGTCGATATATGCGGCCTGCGATCCGGAAGCCGGTGCGTCCGCCTCGCTGACGATGAGGTCGATGGGCGATCCCTTGGGAAGGACGCCCGCAACGAGCTCGTTGAGGTCGAGAATGCCCACGGCATATCCCTTGATCGGCGCATGCGCATCGGGCTCGGCCGCTCCGTCCTGTCCGGCGCGAAGCGGAAAGGTGACGAGCAGCGTTTTGTTTGCCGGCTGACGGGACGCGGATTTGAGCGGCGCCATGACGGCCGAATTGGTGCGCGCCGCCAGCGCCAGGAGATCGCGGTAGTCCGGATCGGTGGCGAGATCGAGGCCGATCAGATCCTGGTTGGATTCCAGCGGATCGACATAGGTGACGGGAAGATAGAAAGGCCTCGTCCCGGCGATCTCATAGCCTTTGACCGGATCGACCTGGCGGATGCGCAGCCCGTAAAGCCCGTCGCGCTGGAAATTCGCTTCATAAGCCTTGCGCGCCGAATGCGGCACCTCGGGCACCCAGAAGACCGCCTTGAAGCCGTGATTATTGGGGAGCGTCTGCGCGGCGAAGCTCGAAAATTCCCAGCGCGTCACATCGCGCGAAGCCACGAAGGCGCGCAGGGATTTCAACGAATTGACGTGGCGCTCGAGCGTTTCGGTGACGATGGTGCTGTAATAGATCGCATCGCGCTGGAAGCGTTCTCTCTGGACGTTCTGATAATGTGCGTGGGAAAAAACAAAGAGCGCGGCGGCGATGGCGGTGCCCAGAGCCCAAACCAGGGCGATCGGCGCAAACTCCGACTGCCGACCGAGCCAAATTCGAAACTGTGTAGACAACAGACTTGCCCTCGGACGCGGCCCCAGCTTTGCCCCTTCAATGAACTATTAAGTTCTCAATTGGTTAACGGGCCATTAAGGAGCGAACTGCCCGGCGAAGCTCCCGATCCGCTCTCGCAGCCATTGCTGGGCGGGGTGCGTTGTCGTGCGATCGTGCCACACCATCGCGATGTCGAAGCCCGGTATGGCCAGCGGCGGCTCCAGCAGCTGAAGTCTGTCGGTGTAGTTGCGTACCAGACGATGCGCGACAACCGAAATCATGTCCGATTGAGCGACCGCCTCGAGCACGATCAGAAAGGTCGGCGCCGACAGAACGGTTTGGCGCCGCCGCCCCGCCGCTTCGAGAATGGTATCCGTCGGTCCCCAAAATCCGCCGCCTCGCGGTGAGACGACGATATGCTCGAGGGCGCAAAACAGATCGAGGTCGATGCGTCCCCGCACAAGCGGGTGGTCCTTGCGGGCGACCACGACATACCGCTCATGATAGAGGGGAAGCACGCGCGCCGAGGGCGGCACGCCTTCGGGCATCGCCAGAGCCAGATCGACCTCGCCGCGCTCCATCTGGCCGCTGAGCGCATCTACGTCGAGGGCGCGCCAGGCAAATTTGATGCCGGGCGCTTCTTCGCGCAAAGCCCGGATGAGCGGCACCATGAGGGAATACTGGACGTAATCGGTTCCCGCCACCGTGACGGTCGCTCGAGCCGTCGATGCATCGAAGGGCGTCCCTTCCACGATGACCTGACGAAGGCCTTCCAGGGCGCTGTGCAGCGGACCTTGAAGTTCCAGCGCGCGCTGGGTCGGCACCATGCCCCTTTGGGCCGGCAGCAGAAGCGGGTCTCCAAAAATATCCCGCAGGCGGTTCAATCTGGCCGATAGCGCCGGCTGGCTGATGTTCAGCCGCCGGGCGGCGCGGGTGACGTTTCGTTCCGCGAGCAAAACATCGAGCGTAACGATCAGATTCACGTCAAGATTTCTGGTATCCATACAAGTTATACTAGGTCATCGCAGATTTGATTTCAAGAATGGGCTTGGACCGTCCACATGTGGCGGGTCAAGGCGTGGGGGCGGCATCGGCCGTCCTTCCTCTCGTCCCGACATGGCCCCTGCCGCAGCCCGGCTTCGCGCCAACCCGATCTCGTAAACAAGCGAACGGCAAGGAACCAGCTGGATGTCGAAAACAAAAAAAGTGGCGCTCATCACGGGCGCATCGTCGGGAATCGGTCGAGCCATAGCCGAAGCGATGGTGAAGGCGGGCTATCGTGTCTTCGGCGCCAGCCGGTCGCCCAAGCCCATTCCGGGCGTCGAGAATATCGTGCTCGACGTGACCGACGATGCCTCGGTGGCGGCTTGCGTTTCCACTGTGCTCAACAAAGCCGGCGTGATCGACGTGCTGGTCAACAATGCCGGCGTCGCGATGGTCGGCGCGCTCGAGGAGAGCAGCCTTGAGCAGGCCAAAGCCATGTTCGAGGTCAACCTTTTCGGCGTGATGCGGATGACCCAGGCCATCTTGCCGGAAATGCGCAAGCGCGGCAGCGGCCGGATCATCAACATGAGTTCCGTGGGCGGGTTCCTGCCTGCGCCTTTCAGCGGCCTCTACGCCTCCACGAAATTCGCTCTCGAAGGTTACTCGGAAGCCCTGGACCACGAGGTGCGCCGGATGGGCGTCCGCTCCAGCCTGATCGAGCCGAGCTTTATTGCTTCCGACATCGAGGCTAACTCCTGGACTTCCGATAAGCCGCTGCCGGCCTATGAGCCCGTCCGCAAGGCATTCCTCGCCCGTTTCGCGGAAGAAATCGGCAAGGCCCCGGGCACCGATGTCGTGGCCAAGGCCGTTTTGAAGGTTCTCCGCGCCAAGAACCCGGCGATCCGAACCCCGGTGGGCAAGGGCGCTGGCACTCTTTCGCGGCTGCGGCGGTTTCTGCCGGAAAAAACCTTCGGCAATATGGTCCGCAAGGAATACAGCCTCGATAAATACTGATCGCGCCGGAATCCGGCCGTCTAGCAATTCCCACTCATTGGTTTGCCAAGGATATTTTTCATGAGCAAAATCCTGATCGTGCACGCTCATCTCGAGCCGAAGTCGCTGACCAGCGCTCTCAAGGATCACGCAGTCAAGACGCTCACCGCGCAGGGGCATGAGGTGAAGGTGTCGGACCTTTATCAGGCCGGCTGGAATCCCGTTGCCGGCCGGGGAGACTTCACCAAGCAGGTGCAACCCGACCATTTCCAGTACGGGCTGGAATCCGGCCACGCCTATGCCGGCGGCACCCAGGCCGCCGACATCGTCGCCGAGCAGGAGAAGCTGGTATGGGCCGATGCGGTCTTGTTCAGCTTCTCGATGTGGTGGTTCGGCATGCCGGCGATCCTCAAGGGCTGGATTGATCGCGTCTACGCCCTGGGTCTGGCCTATGGCGTTGGCGAACATAACGCCGAGCGCTGGGGCGACCGCTACGGCGAAGGCAATCTCAGCGGGCGCCGCGGCATGCTTATCGTCACTTTGGGCGGTCACCAGCCGCATTACAGTCCGCGCGGCGTCAACGGCTCCATCGACGATATACTCTGGCCCATCCAGCACGGCATGCTGTTCTATCCGGGCATGGAGGTCATGCCGCCCTTCCTGCTCTACCACACACATAGCCTGACCGAAGCCGACTGGCCGAAAGTGTCCGGCGCGTTCGAGCAGCGGCTGAAAGGTCTGTTCACGGATGAACCCATTCCGTTCCGCGCCCAGAACGGCGGGCACTACGACGCGCGGCTGGAGTTGAAGCCGGAGCTCGGCGCCGGCGAGACCGGCACGCGCATCCACCTCGTGCAGCCCGGCGATCCCGAGGAATTCACGGGCACGCGCGTCAGGGCGACGGGAATCGCGGAATCGTCGCGGCGTTACGGCAGATCGTCCGACTGAACTCCACCCTATCCGGGGCGAAAGCTCCATTGAATGCACGAAATCACCCACAGGGCGCTGCGGGACGACCCGTTGCGTTCCCGAACGCGGAGAACGAAAAATGAAAGTCGCACGCTTCCACAAACTTGGCGGGCCTGAGGTTCTGGTTTATGAGGACATCCCCGATCCGACGCCCAAGGAGGGCGAGGTTCTGATTAAGATCGACGCGTGCGGCATGAACTTCGCCGACGTGATGCGCCGCCGTGGCGATCCCTATCCCCAGCCTTCGCCGACGCCGTTCATTCTGGGCGTCGAAGTGGCCGGCACCGTCGCCGCGCTCGGCAAGGGCGTGACCTCGATCGAGGTCGGAACCCCCGTCCTCGCAACGCCGGGCGACGGCGGATATGCGCAATATATCTGCGTGCCGGCGGCGGCCGTCATTCCCCTGCCGGCGGGCGTCGATCCCGTCGTCGCGGCGGCTCTCGTGGCGCATGGCCTGACGGCGGCGCTCGCCCTCCGCGAGGCGGCGAAGCTGAAGGAAGGCGAAAGCGTGCTGATCGAAGCCGCGGCCGGCGGCGTCGGCTCGTTCCTGGTCCAGCTGGCCAAGCTCTATGGCGCGGGCAAGGTCATTGCCGCCGCCAGCTCGCCCGAGAAGCGCGCCGCCGCCGAACGTCTCGGTGCGGACGCCTCGGTCGACTACACCCAGCCGGGCTGGGCCGAAAAGGTCAGGGAACTGACCGGCGGCCGCGGCGTCGATGTGGTGATTGAAATGGCCGGCGGCGACATTGCCGCGCAGGCGCTGACAACAATGGCGACCTTCGGCCGGATGATCGTCGTCGGTCAGGCGAGCGGACGCTCGTCCCTGGTCGATCCCTGGGCGCTCACCAACGGCAGCCATTCGGTGATCGGCTTCTACATCAACAACTATGTCGATGTTCCCGGCCTGATCCAGTCCACGATGAACGAAGTGATGGGCCATGTCATGGCCGGAAAGATCGCGCCCCAGATCGGCGCTGTCCTGCCGCTGTCCAAGGTCGTGGAGGCGCACCGGCTTATCGAAGGGCGCCAGACCACGGGCAAGATCGTGTTGCAGCCCTGGGCGGACGCCTGAATCGTTGCGATGTCTGACTGCCGGGCGGCGTCCAGCAATTGACGCCGCCCGGCAGCGCCGCAATAAGCGCGCTTGCCCTTTGCCTGCCGGCAGGTCGATGCGATCAAATCGCGTCGCCGTCGCTCGACCGTCCTGGCGCGACAATTATCGAGCGGATGTACGGCGTCAATCCCGGCACGCACCGAGGATCAGGTCACGCAGCCAGCGATTTGCGGGATCGTCATTCATGCTCGTGTGCCAATAGACATATGTCTCGGATGGCGGAAGCGGGACCGGAAACGGAAGGACCAGGTTTCCGAACTCCCGGTTCACCGTTTCCGCATGATTTTCGTGCATCGTCAGCAGCAAATCCGTCTGCGAAACGGCACGGCAAGCGGCAAAATGGGACTGGCAGCGCAGCGCGATACGCCGCTTCAAACCCATGCGCTCCAATTCGAAATCCTCGAAGCCGCCACCCGTGCGCCTCGACGTAACAAGAACATGTTTTTGCGCGAGATAGCTGTCGATATCGATTTTGCCTTGCTTGACCGCCGGATGTCCGGAGCGCGCAACGGTCACTATCGCATCGGTACGAAGCCGCGCAAACATCACGTGCTCGGAAACGGGCAGTCGCATGTCGACCGCCAGATCGAGTGCTCCCGATGCCAGCTCGCTTTCCATTCGGCGGCGTTCGACACGCACCGCGGATACCGCGATATTGGGAGCCTCGGCGGACAGGGCGCGCATCAACGGAGGCGCGATGGTCATCTCCGTGAGATCGCGGAGCCCGATCACGAAGCGCCGCGTGATGGCCGCCGGATCGAAAATCTGTACGTCATTCAGCAATGCGCCGATCTGCGTCAACGACTCACGCAGCGGCCCGATCACGCGCCGCGCGAGCGGCGTGGGCACCATTTTCTTGCCATGCCACTCGAACAGCGGATCGTCGAGCAGATCGCGGAGTCTCGACAATGCATGGCTGATCGCGGACTGGGAGAGATGCAGCCTGTTTGCAGCCTTGGTTATGCTGCCCTCGGCGTAGATGGTCTCCAGCACCACGAGCAAATTCAGATCTATGCGTGAAATATGCATGGCCTGCATTGATGACTATGTGAAGCATTCATTCGGTATCGCCCGCGGCCCGCGTTATCCTGCCCCGCGCTGACGGGGCAGGCAGCCATCTCAGCATAAATAGTGCTATCGACACAGAAAAGGTGGGGAATGTCAGTCAAACAGCTGATGGACTTGAGCGGCCGTGTGGCCATCGTCACGGGCGGCTCGCGTGGGCTCGGCTTGCAGATGGCCGAAGGGCTGGGCGAAATGGGCGCCAAGCTGGCGCTGACCGCGCGCAAGCAGGATGAATTGGACGAGGCTGTCGCCCATCTGGCGAGCCAGGGCATCGAAGCCACAGGTTGGGCCTGCGACATCGGCAAGCCCGAGACGATCCCGGCCGTCGTTGACGCGATCCTGGCCAAATACGGCCGTATCGACGTGCTCGTGAACAATGCCGGCGCGAGCTGGGGCGCGCCCGCCGAGGACCACCCGCTCAAGGGTTGGAGCAAGGTGCTCGACGTCAACATGACCGGCGCTTTCGTCATGTCGCAGGAAGTCGCCAAGAAAGCGATGATCCCCGCCAAATACGGCCGCATCATCGTCACATCTTCGGTGGCCGGTCTTCTCGGCAACGACTCGCGGATATTCAACACGGTCGCCTACAACGCCAGCAAGCACGGCGTCATCGGCATGATGAAGCAGCTGGCGTCGGAATGGGGCAAGTACGGCATCACCGCCAACGCGATCTGCCCCGGCGTGTTCCCCTCCAAGATGGCCAATGGGCTGATCGAAGCTTCCGGCCCTGAACTTCTCGCCGGCACGCCGAACGGCCGTTTCGGCAATGATGAAGACCTCAAGGGTCTGGCGGTCCTGCTCGCCTCGAACGCCGGCGCCCACATCAATGGTCAGGCAATCGCCATCGACGGCGGCGCCTGCATCATCTGATTCCCTTTCAAGAAACCAGCCAACCCCGGGAGATGCTCTCATGATTAAAATGATTTTCACCGGCAAAAAAGGGCCGGACAAGACGATGGCGGAATTCAAGAAATACTATCTCGAACAGCACGGCCCGCTGTTCCTGAAGACGGTTCCGCATGTCCGCAAGTACACGATCAACTTTCCCGTCGAGCGGCCCGGCAAGGAAGCGCCCTTTGATTTCGTCACCGAGGTCTGGTGGGACGACATGGAAGCGGTGCGTGCTTTCTACAAGTCCGATGAGTACAAGAACATCATCCAGCCGGACGAAGTCAAACTTGGCGCAGTCGGCCAGGGCGTCTATTTCGACGAATACGTGCAGAAGTGATGTCGGAAAGGGACGTGCGCGCACTATTTCGCGCACGTCCCGCCGTCAATCGTCCGAACGTCGGAGGCCGCGTCGCATCCGGGCGATGAGCTTGACGATCTGCATGTGTCGGACGGGCTGCGTCCGCTTTACGAGCGCATCAAAAAATCATCGGGAACACGGTCGATCCAATTCAATGAAGGCGTCGGCCTTGAAATCTCGCAACTGAGGCTCGATTTGGGTCTGGATGCGCGGTAAGGCTGCCTGCAAATATTCTGTTGGATGGGGAAATGCCATGAACGTGAGACCCTTTGAAGTCACATGGACCGAAAGCCAAGTTGGCGCCGTCCTCGATCAGGTACGCAGCTATCCCTGGCCGCCGGCAGCGCAGATTGCGAATGGCTGGGATCACGGCTGCGACCCCGCCTATCTGCGCGCGCTCTGCGATCATTGGACGGGCGCCTTCGACTGGCGCGCGGCAATGGCCAACCTGAACCGCTTCCCGCAATACACCGCCCGGGTCGAGGATTTTGACCTGCACTTCCTGCATGTGGTGGGCGAGGCGCAGGGCAAGCGGCCCTTGCTCCTCAGTCACGGCTGGCCGGGTTCGCATTTCGAATTCTGGGGCGTGATCGAGAAGCTTGCCTTTCCGAGCCGCTTCGGCGGCAATGCCTCGGACGCTTTCGATCTGGTCATCCCGTCGTTGCCGGGCTTCGGTTTTTCGTCCAAGCCGTCGCGGCCCGTCGGCCAGCGCACCACGGCGCGCCTGTTCAACACCCTGATGACCGAGGTGCTCGGCTATCGCACCTATCTCGCCCAGGGCGGGGACTGGGGCGCGAGGGTCACGACATGGCTCGGCCGCGATCATGGCGCCTCGGCGCGCGCGATTCATCTGAACATGCTCAGCTTCTGGCCGGCTGTTCCGCCCGCGACCGAGGCGGAGAAGGCCTGGGCAAAGAAGATTGCGGAACAGCAGCAGGTCGTCGGTGCCTACTTCTCCTTGCAGGCGTCCAAGCCCCAATCGATCGCCTGGATGGGCGCGGGCAATCCCGTCGGTCAGGCAGCCTGGATCGCCGAACGATTCCACGACTGGTCCGACCTGACTGTGCGCTCGATGGATGAGGTCCATCCCAAGGACCACATGCTCACCAACATCATGATCTACGTAATGACCGGCAGCTTCACGACCGGCTCCTGGTACTATCGCGGCTTCCTCGAAGAAGGCGGCTTCCTTCTGGCGCCGGGCGAGCGCTGCGAAGCACCCACCGCCGTTCTCAATTTTCCCAACGAGGCGCTCTATACGCCTCCGCCTCGCTCATATGCGGAAAAAGCCTACAATGTTGTCCGCTGGACCGACGCGCCCAGAGGCGGTCACTTCGCGGCAATGGAAGAGCCGGGTATCTTCCTCGAAGATGTGCGCGCTTGGGCGCGGCAGCATGAATGACCCGCAAGCGGGCTGACAAATCGGGTCCGGCATCTATGGCGGCCAATTCGTCCGGCGCGCAAAAGCATACTGCAGGCGGCGCGGCCTCTGGCGGCGCGCGCGATGTCGCGGACACGTCGATCCTGGAACAGCTGCCGATGACGTCGGCCTATTTCCGGGTGGCTCTACGGCATTTTGGCGATTCGCCAGACCGCCGGGAAGCGATCCTTGCGGGCACGGGCTTGACGGAAGAATCGCTCCGGGATCCTTCGGTCGAAATCAACCTTCTCCACCAGGTCCGTCAGACAGACAATCTGGTGCGCCTGTGTGGAGAGAACTGGGCCCTGCATTCGCCTGAGCTGTGGGCTCCCACCGTGCATGGGCCGCTGGGTGTAGCCGCCATTGCGGCGCCGGATTTCGCCACGATGATGGAGACGATCGCCCGGTTCAGCTTCGTCCGCGCGCCGTTCCACACAGCTTCGCTGCGGCTCGGAAAGATATGGAGTCAGCTGGAGTACGACCTGACCGTTCCCATCGAAGAACGTCTGTGGCGCCCGCTGGTCGAAATCATATTTGTCGGTATCAGGAGCGCCATTGCGTCGATGCTCGCCGCGCCGCCGTCGAAGACCAGTTTTTTCTTTGCCTGTGCCGAGCCGTCGCATGCCCGGGAAGTTCGCGCCGTGCTTGGCGAAACGGTCGTCTACGGTGCGTCCCGAAACGCAATCCGGTTTCCTTCCGCATGGCTCTCTCTCGCGTCCCCCTTCGCCGACGCCAGGCTGCATGGCATCGCGTTAGCCGAATTGCAGACCGCCGCGCGCCGGATCGAAGCTCCCATCAACCTGCAGGGCCGGGTGGAACGGCTGCTAAGCACCTTGCCGATAGGTCGCATCTCCGCCGATGAAGTCGCCCGTCTGACCGGCGTCTCGCGCCGGACGCTCGTTCGGAGACTCGCTCAAGCGGGAGCAAGCTATCGTCAACTCGTCGATGCCGAATTGCGAAGCCGGGCTGAGCGGCTCTTACGGGACAGCAGCCGGTCTCAGGCGCAAATAGCCGAAGAACTCGGCTATGCCGATCCGACGAGCTTCAGCCGCGCATGCCGCAGATGGTTTGGCAGCGGACCGGCCGTTCGACGCTCCGCCCCACCCGAAAGGCCGAAAAATCGGCGACGCTGAACGGGGGGTGCGGGAAGGCGTGTTCGTCGCGCGGCCGCCGCGGCCTGCCTCGACCCGTCAGGTCATCAGCACGATCTTTCCCTCCACCGACCGCGTCTCCAGCGCACGCTGCGCCTTCGCGGCTTCGCGAAGCGGATAGGTCGCACCGATCAGCGGCGACAAAGTGCCATCCCCTACAAGTTTCAGCACGGTGGCCAGATCCTGCTGATAGGCGAATGGCCGTGCATCGCGCCAAATCTCGATCGAATAGGTGCTCGCGCTCTGCCCCTTCCCGAACAGCTTGAAGAGCGAGAGGCGGGAGTTGAGAAGGAGATCCGCGATGGCGAGAGGATGGACCTTGCCGTCTCTCGTCATGTCGTAGGCGCCATATTGAATACCGACGCCGCCCGGCCGCAACGCGGACATGGAAACCTTCTTGAAGTGTTTCCCGCCGATATGGTCGAAGGCGGCCACCACGCCGCCATCGCTCAGTGTACGCGCTCTTGCCAGCACGTCTTCGCGGCGGTAATCGACGGGCTCGCCGCCGCGGGCCCGGATAGCATCCGCTTTCTGTTTCGAGGCGGTGCCGATTGCGCGTACGCCGGCGAGTTTGGCGAGGTCGAGCAATATGGTCCCGACGCCGCCCGCGGCGCCATGCACCAGCACCCATTCTCCGGCGGCGGGATTGGCGATCCGATGGAACATCTGCCAGGCGGTCACGCCGTTGAGAATTGCGCTGACGAGCTTGGCCGCATCGGCATGTTCCGGCGCCGGCGCGAGCCATCGGGCATCGACATTGCGTCGCGTCGCGTAGGATCCATCGACGGTGACGCCCGCGACCCGCTGGCCTTCGGTAAAGTCGGCCACGCCCGGGCCGACGGATTCCACGCGGCCGACGAAATCGTAGCCCGGCGTGCGGGGCAGCGGGTGTCCAAGATACAGGCCCCGGCGCATCATGATGTCGGCATAGGCCACGCCGGCCGCTTCGATCGAGACGCGCACTTGCCCCGCCGCCGGCGGCGGCAGGCGACGTTCCAGCGCCTTGAGGACGGTCGCGGGCCCCTTGCGGGGAATGTGCATTTCAAGGGCGTCGTCGGTCATTCGGCTCTCCTTGTGGAGCGGTGTCCAGCTGATTGGATGATGTTGCGGTTCCGAAGGCGGCAGCAGAAAACGGCCACCGTCGTCGCCGTATCGAATATGGCGGTCAATTTCCTGCCCGGATGAGGACGGCCCCCCGATTCAGACCGGCAGGTGCATCTGTTTACGCAGGGTTTTGTCGAACATGTTCGCGGGCATGAAGCGCCGTAGAATGGCTATCATCGGCGCAACCTTGCCTGCGGGATAGCGCCGGCGCATGTGCTTGGCGGTCGCCGCGGCAATGACCGCATCGGCGACGACTTCCGCGGGTTCTCCCTTGGTCATCGCATCCTGCAAATTTGCCCGCGCCATCGTGCGGGCATTGTCGTAATCCGGCAGCGTCGCGTCCGGCTCGAGAGTATTCTGCTCAAAGACAGTCCGTGTCACGGCCGGCTGGACGAGCGCCACCCGGATGTTGAACGCACGAACCTCATGGTCGAGCGATTCGGAATAGCCCTCAACGGCATGCTTGGTCGCCGAATAGTGGGCGGAATACGGCGCGGGTATGAGCCCCAGCACCGAACTGACGTTGATGATGCGCCCCTCGTGCTGCCGGCGCATGGCGGGCAGCACGGCATTGGTCACGCGCATGAGACCAAAAACATTGACGTCGAAGAGCGATTTGACCTGATCGTCAGAGGACTCCTCGGCGCCGCCGATCAGGCCAATGCCGGCATTGTTGACCAGGACATCGATGCGGCCCGTGCGCTCGAGTACGGTCGCAACGAGAGCATCGACGGACGCTCTGTCGGTCACGTCGCAAGCGAGCATGGTTACGTTCTTCGGGCCATTATTGGAGGGCCGGCGGCTCGTTCCGAAGACCGTGAAACCATCGCGCGCCAACGCCTCGGCACAAGAGTAGCCGATGCCCGTCGATGCTCCGGTAACGATCGCCGTTTTCCCCGTGGATGCGTTCATTGGAGCCCCCCCGAACCACCGATTTGCGATAAAAAATTGAATCTCGATATAGATGACGATCGTCATATTGTATATTCTTCATCGTAATTCAATCGGCGAAGTGAAAAAAGCTCATGCGCCGCGAAACGGCGGTAAGGACAGCGCACGCCGACCATCACCTATAGAGAACACAGCGGTAGGGAACGCCGCGTCCGGCCTGCCAAATCGAAATCGGCGATCATCCAGAAGGACTTGTTCTTCACTCGCCCGCCGAACAACACTGATGTCGCGCCGGGATTGACAAATCTAAGACGGTCGGTCATATTGCTCCGACGTTCGACTTGGGAGTGGTGTGCCTGAAGCAGTTGCCGGATTTGTTTGCCGCATTTGTCCAAAGCGAATTTGGTGCGGCCATGAACGGCACCGCCAAAGCCACAACATGCCGGTTCCATCGCGGCAACCTGGTTGATTTGACGGACGCCAATCTCGCGCCTTTGCCTGATGGTGTTCGGCAATGAAAGCCGGCCTGGCATGGCTTCATCGTTAATTGCCGCGAATTCGGGAGATTGAAAATCGTGCCGCGCAGGAGCGTCAAACGGGAAATTCTCGCCGCTGCCATCAATATGATGCATCAACGAGGATTCAATGCGACGGGCGTGCAGGATATCACCGCCGCAGCCGGTGTGCCGAAAGGCTCCTTCTACAATCATTTCGAGAGCAAGGAAGCATTGGGCATCGAAGCGCTGAATGCCTATTGGCGGGTCGGTCTCGGTTGGCTCGATATTCTGAACAGCTCGGATGCGCCGCCGCTGAGCTTGCTGAAGACCTACTTCCGGCGCGCCGCCAAAGCCATCAAGGATGAAAACTACCGGACCGGCTGCATGGTCGGCAACTTTGCAATCGAGATGTCAGGGGCCAGCGATCTCATTCGGGCGCAGACGGCCTCGGTGCTTTCGGTTTGGAGCCGCGCAATCGAAGATTGCGTAAAAAGGGCGCAGGCTGACGGTTCCATGCGGCGTGACCTCGATGCGAAGACCATTGCACGCTTTCTGCTCAATTCCTGGCAGGGGGCGGCAATGCGCGCGAAAGTCGACCGCAACTACGCCGCATTCACCGATTTTGAAACAGTGGCCTTCAAGGCCCTCTCTGCCTGAAATGACTGGCGAAACTTACACAACTTCGGCC
>DASVNC010000031.1:0-8065 GCA_036384055.1 Parvibaculum sp. | reverse complement strand
GCCAGAGATGAAAGGCTGCGCCGCCGCCATCATGTGGATATGGCTCTCGGTGGAGAGGAACCGCGTGCCGGTCCGCCCGCAGGGATTGGCGCAATCGAAGACGGCCAGATGCTCGTCCTTCAAACCCGGCGCGCCTTCGACCGTCATAGCGCCGCAGACATGCAGGTTCGCGGCCTCGATCTCGGCGCGGGTGAAGCCGATGGCGGCGAGAAGATCGAAATCGAGATCGTCCATCGTCTCGGCGTCGAGCCCCAGCACATCGACGCAGAAGTCTTCGCCGAGCGACCATTTGTTGAAGGCGAAGCGAATGTCGAAGGCGGTCGCGAGCGCGCCTTCCACGGCTTCGATCTTCTCGGGCGTGAAGCCCTTGGCGGCGAGCGTCGCGTGATTGACGCCGGGCGCCGTTTCGAGCGTGCCGAAACCCACCGCGTAGTTGACGATGCCTTCGATCTCGCGCTCCGAATAGCCGAGCGTCCGGAGCGCCTGCGGCACGGCGCGGTTGATGATCTTGAAGTAGCCGCCGCCGGCGAGCTTCTTGAATTTCACCAGCGCGAAATCGGGCTCGATGCCTGTCGTGTCGCAATCCATGACGAGGCCGATGGTGCCGGTCGGCGCGATCACGGTTGCTTGCGCATTGCGGTAGCCGCTGCGCTCGCCCATCGCGACCGCGAGATCCCAGGCGGCGCGCGCGTGATCGACGAGATCGCGCTGCGGGCAGCTGGCGTGATCGAGCGGAACGGGGGAGGTGGCCAGCGCCTCGTAGCCGTCGGCGAGGCCACGCGCGGCGCGCGCATGGTTGCGCATGACGCGCAGCATGTGGTCGCGGTTTTCGGCGAAACCCTCGAAGGCGCCGAGCTCCTTTGCCATCTGCGCCGAGGTCGCATAGGCGACACCCGTCATGATGGCGCTGATCGCGGCGCAAAGGCTGCGCGCCTGCGGGCTGTCATAGGCAAGGCCGGACGACATCAGAAGGCCGCCGATATTGGCGAAGCCGAGGCCGAGCGTGCGGTAGCGATAGGACCGCTCGGCGATCTCGCGGCTCGGGAACTGCGCCATCAGCACCGAGATTTCGAGCACCAGCGTCCATAGCTTCGTCGCATGTTCGAAGGCTTCGACATCGAAGCGCCCGCCAAGCTCGCGGAAGGTCATCAGGTTCAGCGAGGCGAGATTGCAGGCCGTGTCGTCGAGGAACATATATTCCGAGCACGGGTTGCTGGCGCGGATCGGACCCGATGCCGGGCAGGTGTGCCAGTCGTTGATCGTGGTGTGGAACTGGATGCCGGGATCGGCCGAGCCCCAGGCCGCCTGGCCGATCTGGTCCCAGAGCTCGCGCGCCTTCAGTGTTTTCGACACCTTGCCGTCGGTCCGCTGCGTCAGGTTCCAGTCGCCGTCGTCTTCGACCGCGCGCAGGAAGTCGTCGGTGACGCGCACGGTGTTGTTGGAGTTCTGGCCGGAAACGGTGAGGTAGGCGTCCGAATCCCAGTCCGTGTCGTAGACGCGGAAGTCGATGTCGGTGTAGCCCTGCCGCGCAAACTGAATGACGCGCTGAATATAATTTTCCGGCACGTGAATTTTGCGCGCGGCGACGATCTCGCGCTTCAGCGCCGGGTTCTTCTTCGGGTCGAAGCAGTCGCCGTCCGGCCCTTCGCAATTGACGCAGGCGCGCATGATGGCGCCGAGATGCTTCTGGTTGATCTTTGAGCCGGTGACGAGCGCCGCCACCTTCTGTTCCTCGATCACCTTCCAGTTGATGAACTTTTCGATGTCGGGATGGTCGGCATCGACGATCACCATTTTCGCCGCGCGCCGCGTCGTGCCGCCGGATTTGATCGCGCCGGCCGCCCGGTCGCCGATCTTCAGGAAGCTCATAAGTCCCGACGATTTGCCGCCACCCGACAGTTTTTCGTCCTCGCCGCGCAGCGACGAAAAATTCGTGCCGGTGCCCGAGCCGTATTTGAAGAGGCGCGCCTCGCGCACCCAGAGATCCATGATGCCGTTTTCGTTGACGAGATCGTCTTCGACGCTCTGGATGAAACAGGCATGAGGCTGCGGCCGCTCATAGGCGCTGGTCGCCTGCTTGGTCTTGCCGCTCTTGGGGCTGACGTAAAAGTGCCCCTGCGCCGGACCGTCGATGCCATAGGCCCAATGAAGGCCGGTGTTGAACCATTGCGGCGAATTGGGCGCGGCGATCTGGGCGGCCAGCATGAAGCAAAGCTCGTCGCGGAAAGCAGCGGCGTCTTCCTCGCGGTCGAAATAGCCGCCTTTCCAGCCCCAATAGGTCCAGGTGCCGGCCAGCCGGTCGAAGACCTGCCGCGCGTCGCACTCCGGGCCGAAGCGGTCGGCGGGCCGGAGTGCCGCCAGCGCCTCGTGGTCCGGCTCGTGCCGCCAGAGAAATTCGGGAATGCCGTCCTCGGCGACCGGCTTCAGCACCGCGGCGATGCCGGCCTTGCGGAAGTATTTCTGGGCGAGGATGTCGCAGGCGACCTGGCTCCAGTCCGCCGGCACTTCGATGCCGTCGAGATGGAAGACGATCGAGCCATCGGGATTGCGGATTTCGCTGGTGGCCGTGCGGAATGACAGGCCCTCATAGGGCGACTGGCCCTCAACGGTGAAGCAACGCTGGATACGCATCTGGCCCCCGGTTCTGGTGCTCGCTTTCAGCTCCCGTCGAGACCCGGCGGAGGCCACCGGCCGGACATCAGGCAAAGCTCTGCCGCCGCGCCTGCCCGCATTTTCGTCAAGGCACCTAAGTCCCTGATTTAAAAAGCGTTCAGTCGTCAGAACGTGTCTTTGTCTGTAGTCCGGCCTTTGGCCCCTCGCGTCGCCCCTCGACGAAAGAAAATCCTACGCCCTTGGGTCTCAGCGTCAACCACATCTAGCGTCTGATTTCGGCGCGGACGCCAAATATTGTTCTTGATTGGCCCGGGTGGCAGCCCGCGAATCATCTTTGGCGAATATCTCGGAAACCTTGCCGATTATCGGAGTAGTAAGGGTTACTGCGTTATGACTTGAAGCGCGAAATTGGGCGGAGAGTCGCAAAAAATCATGGCGCAGAACATCAGCACGGCCTTTGGAATGCCGTTGAAGGGCCTCGACATCCTCATCGTCGATGACAATGCCAATATGCGGCTGCTCGTCCGCACCATCCTGCGCAGCTTCGGCATACCCGATGCCCGCCAGGCCCGCGACGGCACCACCGGGCTCGCCGAGATGGAGCGCCGCCCGCCCAATCTCATCATATCCGATTGGGAAATGGCGCCCATGAACGGCCGCGATTTCATCCGTTCGGTGCGCCGCGTCGGCCGCGAGCCGCTCTGCTTCGTACCGATCATCGTTCTGACGGCCCACGCCTCGCGTCAGCTCATTCAGGAAGCTTTCGACTGCGGCGCGACGCAGCTCCTGGTGAAGCCGGTGACGCCCGCCAACATGCTCCAGCGCATCGGCTGGGTGCTGGAGGACGACCGGCCCTTCGAGAAGGCGGGCGATCTCTACAGGCAGGAAATGCACCTGCCCAAACCCGCGCCGAAGCCCGCCGCGCAACCGGCCAGCAAGCCGGCGGACGTCTGGACGCTCGACTGAGTTAAGCCGCCCGCCACTGGACCATCCCGCCAGCGGATGCCATATTCGGCCCGCCTTCTTCGGCAGGCAGAATCGAACAGGCAGCCGGCCGTTCCGGCGCCGCGTCACGGTGGTTTGATGGGTCTTTTTTCCGAAATTTTCATCTGGTGGCACGGCCAGACGATGGGCACCCGCTTCTATACCTGGAAGAACGGGAGCCTTGTCGGCACCGATGCTCAGGGCAATCGCTATTACGAAGCGAAAAACGGCGAGACCAACGGCGGCTACCCGCGCCGCTGGGTCACCTATAACGGTCCCGCCGAAGCCTCGCGCGTTCCGCCTGACTGGCACGGCTGGCTGCACAACACGGTCGATACGCCGCCCACCAAAGAGGACTACAAGCCCCGCGCGTGGGAGCAGCTGCATGTCGCCAACATGACAGGCACGCCGCGCGCCTATCGCCCCAAGGGCAGCATCGTCGGCGGCGGCAAGCGCCCCAAGGCGACGGGCGATTACGAACCCTGGCGCCCTTCATGAGCGGCCTTTCGATTTCGGGAGCCGAGTAGAGGACAAGCATGCAAAGTAATCTGGTTGAAACGCTGATCGGCGCGATCGTCGTGGTCATCGCGGGCGTTTTTCTCTTCTACGGCTACACGACCTCGGGCATGCGCAGCGCCAGCGGCTATCACGTGAAGGCCGAGTTCGACCGCGTCGACGGTCTGACCACGGGCAGCGACGTGCGCCTGTCGGGCATCAAGGTCGGCACGGTGGTGAGCCAGGAGATCGACCCCAAGAATTATCAGGCGGTGGTGATGCTCAACCTCGCGCCGGATGTGAAAATTCCCGACGACTCCAGCGCCAAAATTACAAGCGAGGGCCTTCTCGGCTCGAACTACATCGCGCTGACGCCGGGCGGCAGCACCGACTATCTGCAGGACGGCGGCGAGATCAGCTTCACGCAAGGTTCCGTCGATCTGATGGGCCTGATCGGCCAGGCGCTGTTCTCGACCGGCGCCAAGAGCGGGTCCACGCCATCGACCGGCGCGCCCGCCGCCGGCGCGAAATAGGCATCGCTTTGCGCGTATCAGTTCACCGTGTTTTCTCCGCACTCGCCCTGACGCTCGTGGCAGGCTTTGCGATGCGGCCGGCCTATGCCGACCAGTTTCCGGTCGCGACCTTCAGCGGCCTCGACAAGATCACCGCGCGCGTCACCAAATTCGATGCGCCGGTCGGTCAGCCGACACGCTTCGGCGCCCTGGAAGTGACCGTGCGGGCTTGCGACAAGAAGCCGCCCGAGGAGCCGCCGCAGACAGCCGCCTATGTCGAAGTCCGGCAGATCAACGAAGAGATCAACAAGGTCGATCCGGTGCCGATCTTCAAAGGCTGGATGTTTGCAGAAAGCCCCGGCCTCAATGCGCTGGAGCACCCGGTCTACGACGTCTGGCTCAACACCTGCAAAGGGTCGCCCATCGCGCCGTCGATGCCTGCGCCCGCGCCGTCGTCCGCACCCAAGGCGCCCTGAAGCGGCATCCTGTAAAAGTCCGCGCGCATGGCCGTCGCCTCATGCAGCCGCGCCCGGTAGCTGTCGCGCGAAATCTCGATGGTGCCAAACTGCTTGAGATGCTCGGTGACGAACTGCGTGTCGAGCAGCGTGTAGCCGCCGACGATCAGCCGGGCGACGAGATGGACGAGGGCGACCTTGCTCGCATCGGTCTCGCGGCTGAACATGCTCTCGCCGAAAAACGCCGCGCCGAGCGAAACGCCGTAAAGGCCGCCAACCAGCCGCCCGCCTTGCCAGCACTCGACTGAATGCGCATGACCGCGCGCGAAGAGTTCGCCATAGAGCTCGACGATGCGGTCGTTGATCCATGTGCCTTCGCGTTCCTGCCCGCTCTCGGCGCAGCCGAGCATCACCTCGCGGAATGCGGTGTCGATGCGCACCTCGAAGCGGCGCGCGCGCACCGTGCGCTTCAGGCGCTTGGGCAGATGGAACTTGTCGAGGGGCAGGATGCCGCGCCGCTCCGGGTCGATCCAGTATAGCTGCGGATCGTCGCGCGCTTCCGCCATCGGGAAGACGCCGTAAGCATAGGCGCGGAGCAGCACATCGGAATCAATGTTGCTCATCGAGCCTTCGGCTCCTTGCGACGCATTCGTCGCGGACGAGAGAGAACGTCAATCCGGATATTCAGGCCTTGTTCTTGAGATAATTCTCAAGCCAGTGAATGTGATAGTCGCCATTCACAAAGTCGGGCTCGTTCACGAGTTCCTGAAAGAGAGGGATCGTCGTCTTGATCCCGTCGATCACGAATTCATGCAGCGAGCGGCGCAGCCGCATCAGACATTCGTTGCGGTTGCGGCCGTGCACCACGAGCTTGCCGATGAGGCTGTCGTAATAGGGCGGAATGCGGTAGCCCGAATAGGCGGCCGAGTCCACGCGCACGCCAAGGCCGCCCGGCGTGTGAAACCCTTTGATCGTACCGGGCGAGGGCGTGAAGGTCTTGGGGTCTTCGGCGTTGATGCGGCATTCGATGGCGTGGCCCGAAAAGGTCACATCGTCCTGGGTGAAGCTCATTTCGAGCCCCGCCGCGATCCGGATCTGTTCGCGCACGATGTCGATGCCGGTGACGGCCTCGGTGATCGGATGCTCGACCTGAAGCCGCGTGTTCATTTCGATGAAATAGAATTCGCCGTCCTCATAGAGAAACTCGATGGTGCCGACGCCGAGATAGCCGAGCTTGCCGATGGCATTGCGGACAACGTCGCCGATCTTCTGCCGCTGCGCCGCGTTGAGGGCGGGCGAGGGGCTCTCCTCCAGAACCTTCTGGTGGCGGCGCTGCAGCGAGCAATCGCGTTCGCCCAGATGCGCCACATTGCCGTGGCTGTCGGCGATAATCTGCATCTCGATGTGCCGCGGCTGCCCGAGATATTTCTCCATGTAGAGCGCATCGTCGCCGAAAGCCGCCTTGGCTTCGGCACGTGCCGTCGACAGGGCGCCGGACAATTCGTCTTCCGAGCGCGCGACTTTCATGCCGCGTCCGCCGCCGCCCGCCGCCGCCTTCACGAGCACGGGATAGCCCGTCTCCTTGGCGACTTCATAGGCTTCTTCGTCGGTGCGGATGGCGCCGGCCGAGCCCGGCACGCAAGGGATGCCGAGCGAACGGGCCGTCACCTTGGCCTGAATCTTGTCGCCCATCAGGCGGATGTGGTCCGCCGTCGGCCCGATGAAAGTGATGCCATGTGCATCGAGAATGTCGGCGAAACGGGCATTCTCGGAGAGAAAGCCGTAGCCCGGATGCACTGCGTCGGCGCCCGTGATCTCGCAAGCCGAGATGATCGCCGGAATGTTGAGATAGCTTTCGCTCGCGGGCGGCGGGCCGATGCAGACACTCTCGTTGGCGAGGCGTACATGCATGGCATCGGCGTCCGCCGTCGAATGGACGGCGACCGTCTTGATGCCCATCTCGCGGCAGGCGCGATGGATGCGCAGCGCGATTTCGCCGCGATTTGCGATCAGGACTTTTTCGAACATGGCCCCCGGCCTATTCGATGATGACGAGAGGCTCGCCGAACTCGACCGGCTGGCCGTCTTCGACGAGGATCTTCGTCACAGTGCCGGCGCGATGCGCAGGAATGTGGTTCATCGTCTTCATCGCCTCGATGATGAGCACCGTCTGGCCGGCGCTGACCTTGGCGCCGAGCGTGACGAAGGGCGCGGCGCCCGGCTCTGTGGCGAGATAGGCGGTGCCGACCATCGGCGAGCTCAGCGCGCCCGGATTGGCGGCGTCGCTGACCGGCGCGGCGCTCGGTGCAGACGCCGCGGCGACCGGCGCCGCCGGCATCGTCACGGGAACCGAAACCTGGCCCACCTGCCGCGCCACGCGCAGCTTCAGCGAGCCGGTCTCGATTTCAATTTCGCTCAGGTCGGTCTCCTTGAGGAGGGCCGCCAGTTGCCGGATCAGATCCTGATCGACGCCTGATTTGCTCATCTCGCTTGCATTGCTTCCCTGTGTCTTGGCCTGTGTCTTGGCCGGAACTGAAGCCGGTGTCTTTTGACGCGAAGAGGCCAATGTCTCGATTCCTGTGCTATTTCGAAATGTCGGCGAGGATCGCCTCGAGGGCAAGCGCATATCCCTGCACGCCGAGGCCGCAGATCACGCCTTTGACGACGGACGACATGTAGGAGTAGTGCCTGAATTCCTCACGCTTGTAGACGTTCGAGATGTGAACTTCCACGGCGGGAATGTCGAGCATGGCCAGCGCATCGTGAATGGCGATCGACGTGTGCGAATAGGCGGCGGCATTGATGATGACGCCGCTGCCGAGGCTGCGCGCTTCCTGAATCCAGGACACGAGCTCGCCTTCATGGTTGGACTGCAGGCAGATGACCGTGAGGCCCAGCGCCTTCGCCCGCGCGGCGACCATCTTCTCGATGTCGGCAAGCGTCGTCCGGCCATAGATCTCCGGCTCCCGCTGGCCGAGCAGGTTGAGATTCGGCCCGTTCAGCACA
>DASVNC010000030.1:0-4757 GCA_036384055.1 Parvibaculum sp. | reverse complement strand
CGGGCCCCGCTGCGGCCATCCTACAATTTTCAGGGCTCATTCGTCACCCTCGTTGCGGACGCTGCGTCAGCCCCGGTTGCCGCCTCTTGGTATTCGCCGGCCGGACCGATAACCTCACCGACAAAGCAAAGCCCCGGGAAGACATCATGGAAGAGCGCATCAAAACGACCATCACCGACGGCGTCGCCGATGTGCGCCTTGTCCGCGGCGACAAGATGAACGCGCTCGACGAACAGATGTTCATGGCGCTGATCGAGACCGGCGACCGGCTGAAGGCCGACAAGTCGGTCCGTTCCGTCGTCATATCGGGTGAAGGCCGCGCCTTCTGCGCCGGGCTCGACATGAGCAATTTCGGCCGTATGGCGGGCGCCGACGGCGCGAAGCGCGATGAAAGCGCCGTTACGGGGCGTCTGGCCCAGCGCACGCATGGCGAGGCCAACCGGGCACAATATGCCGTGCTCGTCTGGCGGCAGATCCCCGTGCCCGTCATTGCCGCCGTGCATGGCGTCGCATTCGGCGGCGGCTTGCAAATCGCGCTCGGTGCCGACATGCGCTATGTCGCGCCCGGCACACGCATGTCGGTTCTGGAAATCAAATGGGGTCTCGTCCCCGACATGGCCGGGGTGGAGCTGATGCGGCGTCTCGCCCGCGAGGACGTGGTCCGCGAACTCACCTACACCGGCAAAATCTTCGAAGCCGACGAGGCGCTGGCTTTTGGTTTCGCGACGAAACTCTGCGACGACCCCTATGCCGAAGCGTTGAAGACGGCGCATGAGATCGCCAACAGGAACCCGATGGCCATCCGCGCAGCCAAGCGCCTGCTGAACGCCGCGCCCGGCGCGAGTTCGGCGGACGTGCTGCTGATGGAATCGGTCGAACAGGACGAGCTCATCGGCAGCCCAAATCAACGCGAGGCGATCATGGCCAATTTCGAAAAGCGCCGGCCGAAATTCGCTGACTGACAGACAGTTCGCATCAGATCTGGGCGTTTCGTAGCAGCGTCGAGATGGCGAAGAGGACGACCTTCTTCGCCTGCGGCACGGGCAGCCCCTGCTCCTGCCGCAGCCTGCGCCATGAGTCGAAGCTCAACAAAAGATCCAGTGTCTCGAATACCGGTCCGCTTTTTCTCAGTTCCGGCGGCAAGGCGTGACGTAAGGTCTGCCGCTGCATCGTGTTCAGTTGCGTGTGCTCGTCGCTCAGAAAAGCGGAGCGGTGGCGGTGAACGTCGGCGGCAATCTTGAAGGGCATCATCTTCTCGAAGACGCGGGCGCGGCGGTCTACCATTTCGGTCAGGCGTTCCTGCAACCCGCCATCCGGCAAGGGTGCGGCGGCAATCGGCATCAGTTCAGCCGCCATCAGTTCCGCAATCTCGCGGTAAAGGCTATCCATATCGTCGAAATGGCGGAAAACGGTACGCAGGCCGACAGCGGCTCTCGCCGCCACCTCCTCCGCGCTTGGTGAGATGCCGCCTTCCTCGATCAGATGAAGCATCGCCTCGACAATCCGGCGGCGGTTCTCATGGCCGCGAGCGCGGCGGCCGTCCAGTTTTTCGTTGAGATTGTCAGTCAGCGGCTTCGCCCTTTGCCAAGAGGATTTCCCTCACTGTTATCACGCCGATGATAAACACGGAAAATATCGCGCCGTACTGACCCCGCACGAGGTTGATGAGGCCGAGGAGCCCGACAAGCCCCAGGGCAATTCTGGACGGCGGGTGCGCCGGCATGGCCTGCCTACCCCACCTTGGTCAAGACGAGAAGCTGGCCGGCAAGGCCCGCCTCGCGGTCCACGCCGATTGCCGCCACTTCCGGCGAAGCGGCGATCGCAAAAAAGGCGGCGGCCGAGGGATATTCCATCAGCGCAATGACATCCCAGCTGCCTTCAATCTCGCCGATGACGACCTTCTTTATGTCGGCCATGAAGATGAAACGTCCGCCCTTCCCTTCGACGAAGGGCTGCATCTTCCGGCCGTAGCGCATATAGGCTTCGCGGCCGCTGATCTTTTCGGCGCGGCCGTCCTTGTATTCGGCGACGTCCCGGAACTTCAGCAGATTCAGCATGACGATGGGCGAGGGATCTTTCGAGTTCGCAAGCTCCATCAGCCGTTCATGCGTCGGATAGACGGCGTTTTCGTAATTCATTTCGCTCCCGCTTTTTTGTCGGTGTTAGACGGCGCTGAGTGCCAGGTTCGTCCGGCGGATCAGGCCGTCGATCAAGGCGACCAGTTCCAGCGGCTTGTCTTCCTGCAGGAAATGCCCGGCGCCGGCGACAATCGTATGCGGCTGGTCCTTGGCGCCCGCCACGCGCTCCTTGAAGATGCGCTCGCCGCCCTTCGATACCGGGTCGCCGTCGCTGAAGGCGGTGAGGAAGGGTTTGTCGAAACGCTCGAGAACCTTCCAGGCGGCCTTGTTTTCATCGACCGAGGCATGTTCGGGCGTGATCGGCACCAGTGTCGGAAAGCGCCGCGCGCAGGCTTTGTAGCTCTCGTCGGGATAGGGCGCGTAGTAAGCGGCCTTTTCAGCCGCCACCAGACCGCGCACCGTTCCCATGCTGACAATGTCGCCGACGGGAAGCTCGGGCACGCTCTGGCTGAAGTCGAGCCATTGCTTGAAGCCTTCCGACCAGCCGGTGCCGGTGGGCAGGCCGGTATTGGCGACGACGACGGCGGCGAAGCGCTCGGGGAAGGCGGCGACGAGACGCAGGCCGATCAATCCGCCCCAATCCTGGCAGAATAGCGTGATGTCTTTCAGGTTCTTGGCGAGCAGCCAATCGCTCATCCATTTGACGTGGCGCTCATAGGTGTAATCGGTCTGTTCCGACGGCTTGTCCGAGCGACCGAAACCGACGAGATCTGGTGCGACGGCGCGGTAGCCGCGCGCGACCAGACCCGGAACCATGTGGCGATAGAGATAAGACCAGGACGGCTCGCCATGCATCAGCAGGACCGGGGCCGCGGACTTCGGCCCCTCGTCAACCGAGTGAATGCGGAGCGCCGTGCCGTCGGCGTCCTGGATGTCCGTATAGGAGGGGGCGAAGGCGTAGTCCGGCAGATTGGCGAAGCGTTCGTCCGGCGTTCTCAAGACTTTCATGGCGGTTCTCCGGCGTTTCTCCATCTGGCCGTCGATGCACGCGGCCATATATTGACACTATAAATGCCACTATATATTCTCCTGTCAAGAGGGTCGGGGGGAGGACTATCGGCATGAAGATCATCATCATGCGGGCGGTGACGACTTTTCTGACAAGTCGCGCTTTCCGGGATTTGCGGCGCGCCCTTCAGGCGTTGAAGCGCAGGCTCAGCGGCGGCGTGCCGACCGTCCATTATTTCCACCAGCCGGACGATCCCTACAGCCACATCGCCTCGCAGGCGCTGCAAGCTTTCGCGCGGCGCTACCGCGTGAAGCTCATCCCCTGGATCGTCTCGCCGCCGGACGACGCGGCCGCGCCCGAGCGCGAAAAGCTGAAGGCCTATGCGCTGCGCGACGCAGCGAGGCTTGGCGCCGAATACGGATTTGAATTCCCCGCCGGCGCACAAATGCCGAACCCTCGCCTCGCCGCCGCCTGCGCGGCCGTGCTTGCCGCCGCGGTGAACAACGGAAACTTCGCCGAGGTGGCGCCGCTTGCCGGAAAAGCACTGTGGGCGGAAGATATGCCGGCGCTCGATGCGCTCGGTGCGAAATACGGCCGGGCGAGCGCCGCAGAAACGGCCGACGCCGTTGGCGGGGGCGACCGCCAACGCAAGCGGCTCGGGCATTATCTTGCCGGCATGTTCTATTTCGAAGGGGAATGGTACTGGGGCGTCGACCGGCTCAATCACCTGGAAGAACGGCTGGCCGGCATTGGCCTCGACAGCGCCGCAAAGGGCACGCCCATGATCGCGCCCTATCGCGACCTGACGCTCGGGCCCCGGCCTGAAGGCGACGGTTCGAAGCCCGTCATCGAATACTGGTTCTCGTTCCGCAGCCCCTATTCGTGGATTTCATTCCCGCGTATGCGCCGCCTTGCAAAGCACTATGACTGCGAGTTGCGCCTGCGTTTCATCCTGCCGATGGTGATGCGCGGACTGCCCGTGCCGCCGGTCAAACGCTTCTACATCACGCTCGATACCAAACGCGAAGCGGAGCGGGCCGGCATTCCCTATGGCACCATCGTCGATCCGGTCGGACCGGGCGCTGCCCGCGCGCTCGCCGTTCTGAATCATGCCGTCAAATACGGCCGCGGCGAAGATTTCGCCGAACTCGGGCTTCGCGCCGCTTTCGCCGACGGCATCGAGCTTGCCTCCGACAAGGGGCTCATCGACGTCGCCAAGCGGGCAGGCCTCAGCGCCAACATCGTCCGGCAGGCACTGGCTGACGAAAGCTGGCGCGCCATCGCGGAGGCGAACCGCGAGGCGCTCTTCGATGCGGGCCTGTGGGGCGCGCCGAGCTTCCGCGTCAACGGCAAGCCCGCCCATTGGGGCCAGGACCGCTTCTGGGCGCTGGAGCAGGACATCATTCAGGCCATCGAAGGCCGCAACGCCTGAGGAGAGCACATCGAGGGGCTGCTCGGGGAAACGGGATGCGCCGCGCTTCTGCATGCCCCGGTCACCGCCTGACCGGGACGCAGACATTCTAGCTAGCGGGCTAGCGGGCCGCCAGGTTCTGCGCGGCGTTCAGGATGGTGTCGAACACGGGCTCGCCATGCGTGGGCTCGTCGCGGCGGGCGGATATTAGGCCCGTCTCGAACAGCCGCTCGACGGTGGCGCGGGCGCGGGCGACGCG
>DASVNC010000029.1:0-2817 GCA_036384055.1 Parvibaculum sp. | reverse complement strand
CGAGGGTTCCGCGGCGGACCTCCTCGAATTTCTTGGTGAGCTCGCGGGCGACCGCCGCGTCGCGGCCGCCCAGCGCCGAAGCCATGTCGGCAAGGCTCGCGGCCAGACGGTTGGCGCTTTCGAGAAAGACGAGCGTGGCGGGGACGGCGGCGAGGTCGGCGAGTTCCTTGCGCCGCGCCTCCTGCTTGGCGTTGAGGAAGCCGCCGAAGAAGAAGCGGTCGGTCGGCAGCCCCGCCAGTGTCAGCGCCGCCATGACGGAGGAAGCGCCCGGCAATGTCGTCACGGTGAAACCTGCGGCGACCGCCTCGCGGACCAGCTTGAAGCCCGGATCGGAGATCAGCGGCGTGCCCGCGTCCGACACCAGCGCGATCCGCTCGCCCGCCTCCAGCCGCTTCAGAACGCGCGGGCGCATTTCGGCGGCGTTGTGGTCGTGATAGGGCGCCATCTTCGCTTCGATGCCGTGAATGGCGAAGAGCTTCGCCGTCACCCGCGTGTCCTCGCAGAGCACGAGATCGGCCGCCTTCAGCACATCGAGCGCGCGCAGGCTGATGTCGGCGGCGTTGCCGATCGGCGTCGCGGTCACATAAAGGCCCGGGGCGAGCGTGGAGGCGCTGCGGCGGGCGGCAGGAGCGGTTTCAGGATCGGACATATTTACCACTTCGCGGGTGACGGCAGACCTTGCGCCGCAGGCTTTTATTTGGCAATGGCATGAAGCGGCAGCGTTTACTTGCCGGGAGCCCGCCAGTAGGCTCACGCATCTCTATATACGGGGAAACCTCACGTGGCGTTTGCGGGGAAGCATTTTCCAGGGTCCGCCTTCCGGGCTCTCCTTCTTGTTGCCGGTTTTGCGGGCCTTGCCGGTTGCGCCGGGCTCAACTTCGGCAACAATCCGCCGCCGGCGCAGCCTGTCTACGTGCCGCCGCCCGTCGTCGCGCCGGCGCCGAAGCCCGCACCGACCGGCGCGATGCGCGACCAGTCGCTTTTCTACACGCCCAAGGACATGGCCGGACGGCCGCTCATTCGCGTCGCAATCCTGCTGCCGTTCAATTCGGCGCGGCCGGATGTGCGCGCCCTGTCGAACTCTCTCTATAATGCGGCGCAGCTTGCGCTCTTCGAGTTCAACAATCCGAACATCCTGCTGATGCCGATGGCGACCGGCAGCGCCGCGTCGGCCCAGGCGGCAGCAGAAGAGGCGCTGCGCAAGGGCGCGGACCTCATCGTCGGGCCGCTTTTTGCCGAAGAGGTTTCGGCGGTCGCGCCGGTCGCACATGCGGCCAACGTGCCGGTCGTCGCCTTTTCGTCGGATACGACGGTGGCGGGCAACGGCGTCTATCTCCTGTCTTTTCCGCCGACCGAAGACGTGAAGCGCATCGTCGATTTCGCCTCGCTGAAGGGCATCAACAATTTCGCGGCGCTTTTCCCCGAGGATGATTACGGCACGCGGGTGCGCGCCGCTTTCGAGCAGGCCGTCTCCGATCACGGCGCGCATGTGGCCTCCATCGAAACCTATCCGACGAATACGGACGGCATGAACCTGCCCGTGCAGCGTCTGGCGAATTACGGCGCGCGGCACGGCGCGCTGCTGGCCAAGGTGGCGGCGCTGAAGAAGGCGGGCGACACGGCCGGCCTCAAGGCGCTCGACCGCGTCGATACGATCGGCGATGTGCCCTATCAGGCGGTCTTCGTGCCGGAAGGCGGCGCGCGTCTCAGGGCTCTGGCGCCGCTGCTCCCTTATTACGACGTCGATCCGCGCAAAGTGAAGTTTCTCGGCACGGGGCTCTGGGACGATCCCTCGCTCGCGCGCGAACCGGCGCTCGACGGCGGCTGGTTCCCTGCCCCGCCGCCCGAAGCGCATCAGCAGTTCGTCGCGCGTTATACGCGTGTCTACGGCGCCGAGCCGCCGCGCATCGCCAGCCTCGCCTATGACGCGGTGAGCCTTGCGGTGGCGCTGTCCTCGAAGCCAGAAGGCGACCGCTTCACGCCCGACGCGCTGATGACGCCGGACGGCTTTGCCGGCGTCGACGGCATTTTCCGCTTCCTCGCCGACGGGCGCACCGAGCGCGGGCTCGCCGTTCTCGAAATGCATCCGACCGGCGCCATCGTCATCGATCCGGCGCCGACGAGTTTTGCGACGCCGCCGGCGCTCTAGGAACCACAAGGGACGGCGATGGTGCTCAGGCTGCATAATTTCTTCCGCAACTCGGCCGGACATCGGGTGCGGATCGCGCTCCATCTGAAAGGGCTCGACTTCGACTACGTGTCGGTCGATATCCGCCCTTCGGCCGACCGCCAGCACACGCCCGCCTATCGCAAGGTCAATCCGCTCGGGCTTATTCCGGCGCTCGAGCATGACGGCCATATCGTCACGCAGTCGTCTGCCATCGTCGAATATCTGGAAGAACTCTATCCGACGCCGACGCTGCTGCCGAAAGAGCCTCTGGCGCGGGCGCGTTCGCGCGCCGTCGCGGCGACGGTCGCGGGCGAAATCCACGCACTCAACAACACCCGCATTCATACTTTCTTTCAAGCGAAGCTCGGGCTCACCTCGGAGGCGCGCAATCTTTGGTTTCAGGAATGGAACCGGCGCGGCTTCGAGGCGCTGGAAACGACGCTGGCGGCGAGCGCGGACACGGCCTTCGCCTTTGCCGACTATCCGACCATCGCCGATATTTTCCTCGTGCCGCAGTATTACAATCTGCGGCGGGCGAAATTCGATCTCGCGCCCTATAAGCGGATCGGCGACATCGTGGCGCGCTGCGAGGCGCTGGCGGCGTTTCAGAAAGCCGCGCCCGAAGCGCAGCCCGATTACGTCGAAGG
>DASVNC010000028.1:0-9667 GCA_036384055.1 Parvibaculum sp. | reverse complement strand
GTGCCGCAGACATGCTCCAGCCGTTCCTTCAGCGACAGCGCCTCGTCCATCTCGGAAAGATCGTCGGCGAGATCGCGGACGAGACCGGCGACGTCGAGCTTGCCGAAAATCGCCGGCACTTCGCGCACAACGACCGCGCCCTGGCCGAAGGTTTCGAGAATGAAACCAAGCTCCGCCAGTTCGGCGGCGCGCGCGCCGAGGCGTTCGGCTTCGGCTTCGTCCAGTTCCACCACTTCGGGGATCAGCAGGATCTGGCGGGCGACGCCGCGCTCGGCCATCGCCTTTTTCATCCGCTCATAGACGAGGCGCTCATGCGCGGCGTGCTGATCGACAATGACGATGCCGTCCGCCGTCTGGGCGATGACATAGGTCTCGTGGAGCTGGCCGCGCGCCACGCCGAGCGGCAGCGCGTCGGCCGAAAGCGGCACGATGTTTCTTTCGGCGCTCGCGCCGGCACTCCCCTGCGCCTCGACAATGCGGGCCGCATGGGCGCCGAGATCGGCGAAGGCGCCCTGCCAGGCGGGCGCCGGTTCGGCAAAGCCATGCTGCGTGGGCTGATAGCCGCCGCGTTGAAAGCCGCCCGATGGCGGGGCGTCGGCCGGGCGGAGCGCGCCAAGCGCCGCGCCCGCCACCGTGGTCGAGGCGCGGTGGCCCGCCTCGTGGAGCGCATGGCGCAGCGCGCCAACGATCAGTCCGCGCACAAGGCCCGCATCGCGGAAACGGACTTCGGCTTTCGCCGGATGGACGTTGACGTCGACATCGCGCGGGTCGATCTCGACAAAGAGCGCGACGGCGGGATGGCGGTCGCGGGCGAGGAAATCGGCATAGGCGCCCCTGACCGCGCCGACGATCAGCTTGTCGCGCACGGGCCGGCCGTTGACGAAAAGGAACTGCATCTGCGCCGTGCCGCGATTATAGGTCGGGAGGCCGGCAAAGCCCGTCAGCGCGATGCCTTCGCGAATCGCGTCGACGGCCAGCGCGTTTTCGGCGAAGTCGCGGCCCATGATCGCGCCGAGGCGTCCGAGACGGCCGACCTCGCCCGGCATTTCGGGCTCAAGCCGCAGCATGTTGCGGGTTTCGCTGGTCAGCGAGAAGGCGATTTCGGGATGCGCCATCGCAAGGCGCTTCACGACATCGGCGACGGCCAGCGTTTCGGCGCGCTCGCCCTTCAGGAATTTCAGCCGGGCGGGCGTTGCGAAAAAAAGATCGCGGACCTCGATGCGCGTGCCGCCCGCGCCCGCGGCGGGCTCGACGGCGGACACATCGCCGCCTTCGACGGAGATTTTATGCGCCGTCTCCGCGCCCGGCACGCGGCTTAAAATCGACAGCCGCGCCACCGCGCCGATCGACGGCAGCGCCTCGCCGCGAAAGCCGAGCGTCGCTATGTCGTGCAGGTCTTCGCGGCCGTCGGCGCCCGATGCGAGCTTCGAGGTCGCGTGGCGCTCGACGGCAAGCGCCAGGTCTTCCACGCTCATGCCCGAGCCGTCGTCGGTGACGCGGATCAGGTCGCGGCCTCCGCCCGAGATCACGATGTCGATGCGGCGCGCGCCCGCGTCGAGCGCGTTCTCGACAAGCTCCTTCACCGCACTTGCCGGCCGCTCCACCACTTCGCCGGCGGCGATGCGGTTGATCGTGCCTTCACTCAAGCGGCGGATGACGGCCATGCGCTATCTCATCTCCGCCAGATATTTCTTCGCCAGAATTTTTCCCTCTTCGACGGCGGGCTGGTCGAAGGGATCGATGCCGAGCATTTTTCCGGCGATGATCGTTTCCAGCATGAAGTGCATGAAAAGGCCGCCAAGCGCGCGCTCGTTCAGCTTTTTCAATTTGAAGGTGCGGACCGGCCGGCCGTTCTTCGCCAGCGTGTCGATGGTGGCGCGCGCCTCGGCATCGACGAGATCGCCGACACGGTGGCCGGCGAGCGCCGCAAAGCCCGTGCCGCTGGCCATGTCGGGCGCAACCTCCGGCCCGTCGCCCGCCGTCTCGACGGTGAAGGCGGTGAACATCTTGTCCTTCGGACCAGCGAGATAAAGCTGCAATTGGCTATGCTGATCGACGGGACCGAGCGCGCGGACCGGCGTCGTGCCCTTGCCTTCCTTGCCGAGGCTTTCAGCCCAGAGCTGGCAATGCCAGGCGAGGAACCGTTCCAGCCGGTCGGCATAGGCCATCAGCACCGAAATATTGGCGCCCTTTTCGCGCTGAAGCGCCAGCGACAAGGCGGCGCCGACGGCAGGCGCCACGTCGGCTGCAGGTTGCCCGGCGAGGATCGGCGCCAGCACGTCGGCGGCACCCGCGCGGATCGCCTCGATGTCGAGGCCGAGAATGTCGGCGGGCAGCAGGCCGACATTGGTCAGCACTGCGTAGCGGCCGCCGACGCCCGGATCGTGTTCCAGCGCGGCAAAGCCATGCTGCTCTGCCAGCGCGCGCAGCGCATTGGGCTTGCCGTCCTTGGCGGGCTCGGTCAGCACCGCGAAATGGTCTTTCATGTATTTGCCGCCACCGGCCTTTTCGATGGCCGACATGGCGGACAGCATCTGGATCGCCGGTTCGACGGTGCCGCCCGATTTCGAGACGACGAGGAAGCGCGCGGTGCGCAGATCGGTCGCCGACAGTGCCGCCTGCATGGTGCCGGCGTCGAGATTGTCGATGATGAAGACGCGCGGGCCCTTGGCGATGTGCGCTTGCGTGCCCCAGCCGGTGAGCTGGGCTATCGCCTGCGCGCCCAATGACGAGCCGCCGATGCCGAAGATGAAAAGATCGGTGGTGTTGTCGAGGAGCTTCGCCGCGACATCGCGCAAGGGCGCCAGATCGTCCTTGCGCTCGGGCACGCGCAGGAGCGCCAGCGTCTTTTTCGCATGCGCCTCGCGCAGCCAGGCGAGCGCGGGCTCGGCCTCCGCCAGCGCCTTCTCATAGGCTTTGCGCGACAGACCGTCCTTGCCGATCCTGTCGTCAAAGCAGGTGTCGATCGTCTGTTCGTAAGGCAGGCTCACTTGCGGCATGTGTCTCTCGGCTTCAATGGGAATCGGCTGCGTTCAGCCTTACCGGGACAAGACGTTAACAAGAAGGCAGGTTTGCGGCCAGCCGCCGATTTTCCCGTGTGGCCGAAGATTGGAGAGGCCGCATTGACCCGCAAAAAGGGCTAAGGCGCCGATTCGCTGGGGCCTGATGCGGCTTCGGGCGCGACGGGCCCTGCCGGCGGGATCGGCTTTTTCGACAGGTCAGGCTCGCCGACAATGGCCACGACGAGGCCGTCCGACTTCAGCAGGCGTTTGGCGACGCGGGCAATGTCGGCCCTGGTCACGGCGTCGATCAGCCCGTTGCGGCGGTCGACATAATCGATGCCGAGATTTTCCTGCTGCATGCCGAGAAGCTGGCCGGCGATTTCCTCATTCGAATCGAAGCGCAGCGGATAGGAGCCGGTCAGATAGGTCTTGGCGTCGGCCAGTTCCTTATCGGTGAGGCCGCCCGCGGCCATGCGGGCGAATTCCTTGCGGATGATCGCCAGCGAAACGCCGGTGCTGGCGTTCTTGGTGCCGACATCGCCCAGGAGGAAAGCCGCGTGGCGCATCGGATAGAGGTAGCTCGTCACCGAATAGGCCAGCCCGCGCTTCTCGCGCACCTCGGTCGTCAGCCGGGCGGAAAAGCCGCCGCCGCCCAGCACATAATTCATCACATAGGCGGGCACGAAATCCGGATCGCGGCGCTTCAGGCCCTGCTCGCCGAAAACGACGACGCTTTGCGGGAAGGGCCGCTTGACGACGACAGTCGCGGGCTTGCCGCTCAGCTTGACGTCGGGCACGGGCTTCAGCTTCGCCCGGGCGGGAAGCGCGCCGAAAGTCTTGTCAAGCAGCACGCCGAGTTCCTTCGGCGAAATTGGGCCGACGACCGAAATCTTCATGTTGTCGCGGGCGAAGACATTCTTCGTGTAGGCGCGGAGATCGGCGGCGGTAATGCGGGCAACGGATTCCGGCGTGCCGTCGTCCGGCTGCGCATAAGGATGATTGCCGAGCGCGGCCTTGAACCAGGCCTGCGAGGCGATCCAGTTCGGGTCTTCCATGTCGCGGGCGACGTTCGAGGCGACCTGGGCGCGAATGCGCTCGACGGCGTCGGCGTCGAAACGCGGCTGCGTGACCGCGAGACCGAGCAGCGCGAAAGCCTCGTCGCGCTTTTCCGCCAGCGTCTTCAGGCTGACGGTGAAATCGTCGTGGTCTTCCGAAAAGGAAAGCACGGCGGCGAAGGCTTCGAGCCGCTTCTGATAGGCGTCTGAATCCAGATCGCCGGCGCCTTCGTCGAGCAGGCCCGACACCATGTTGGCGACGCCGGGCCTATCCTTGGGGTCTTGCGACGAGCCGCCTTCCCAGGCGAGGTTCAGCACGATCACCGGCACTTCGTTTTCCTGAACGAGCCAGGCCTCGATGCCGCCGGGGCTGACCACGCGCTCGATCTTCATCGCCTGCGCGGGCGCGGCGGCAAAAAGCATCACGGCGGCGAGCGCCGCGGCGAAAGCGCGGATCATGGTTTCGCCTCCGCTTTGGCTTCGGGCAGAAGCTCGCCCGTCACCGTGTGGTCGGCGGCCAGCACCTTCCGCGCAGCGGCCAGCACGTCGGCCGCCGTCGCGGCGCGAATGTGATCCGGCCAATGATAGATGTCGTCGGCGGAAAGGCCCGTCATCAGGCCGCTGCCGTAGGAATAGGCCATCGTCTGCTGCGTATCGCGGGCATAGACGGCGCTGGCGACGAGCTGCGTCTGGGCGCGTTCGAGTTCGTCGGCGCTGATGCCGTCTTTCAGCAGCCGCGCAATCTCGGCATCGATCCCCTTTTCGACCGCATCGAGCGGCACGCCGAGGCGCGGCAGCGCGTAGACACCGAAATCGCCGGCATCGAGCTTGTCGCCGTCATACCAGGCCTGAACGCCGGCGGCGACTTTCTGGTGGACGACCAGCGCCTGATAAAGACGGCTGGTTGTGCCGCCACCCAGCACCTGCGCCAGAATATCGAGAGCGGCGGCTTCGCGCGGGCCGGCATCGGCTTCGCTTGCCGCCGGATAGGCGCGGATCCATGTCGCCTCGTTGACGCGCGGATCGTGCAGGACGACGCGCTTTGCGGATGCCGGCCAATCGGGCGCGGCGTGCTTGTGGAGAAGCGTCGGCGCGCGCGGCTGGACGGCGCCATAATATTTTTCAGCAAGCGGTTTCAGATCGGCGGCGGTGATGTCGCCCGCGACGATCAGGATGGCGTTGTTGGGCGTATAGAAACGGCGATAGAAATCGAGCGCGTCGGCGGTGCCGAGCTTCTCGACCTCCGCCTTGTGGCCGATCACGTCGCGGCCATAGGGCGAGTTCGGCCCGTAGAGCGCCGCGTTCATCGCCGACTGGAGCGCCGCCACCGGCTCGTTCTCGATGCGCATGCGCAATTCCTCGATCACGACATCGCGCTCGGGCAGCACTTCCTTGTCGGTGAGCTTGAGGCCCGTCATGCGGTCGGCTTCCATCTCCATGACGAGCGGCAGCCGGTCGCGCGCAATGGCCTGGAAATAGGCGGTGAAGTCGTAATTGGTGAAGGCGTTGTCGCGGCCGCCGTTGCGGGCGACGATGCGCGAGAATTGTCCAGGGGCGATTTTCGCCGTGCCCTTGAACATCAGATGTTCGAGGAAATGCGCGAGGCCGGTTTTGCCGGGCGTCTCGTCGCCGGCGCCGACCCGGTACCAGACCATGTGGGTGACGACGGGCGCGCGGTGATCGGGGATGACGAGAACGCCCATGCCGTTCGACAGCGTGAACGTCTCGGGCGCGTTCGGCCCGTCGGCGACCGGGTGCGGCTCTGCGCTCGCCATATCCGCCCGGGCGGCGGGCGCGAATGCAAAGGCCAGCAGCAAAGCGCAGGCGGCGGCGCGAAGCAAAACAGCTCCGGAGCTTGCGAGGCGACGCGGCTGGCGTTGCATGTGGCGGATCAGAAGATGCCGTCGAACCAGCCGGGCTTCGGCGTGTGGGACGGCGTCTGGCCTTCGGTCGTCGGCTTGCCCTGCGCTTCGTTTTCCTGAAGGCGCTTTTTCTCGGCGGCCGGATCGACCAGGCTCAGATCGGGCGGGGTCTTTTCGCGCCAGAACAGAATGTCGTCCGTGAAAGACGCATCCTTCTCGACGAGCGTGCGCGTTTCGCTGTTGACGACCTGACGGATGTGCGGATCGGCGTCGTTGCCGCCCGTCTGCTCAAGCAAGGCCTGCTCGCCGGGGCTTTTCACCGCTTCGGTCTCTACGCCCGCGACCGGCGCGGCATTGACGCCCGTCATCGAACGCTCGGCGGCGATCGAGGGCTGGAAATTCGCTTCCTGCGGGCGCGGCGCGCCGGGCTGCGGTGGACGCAGCGAGAAGTCCGGCGGAATGACGAGCGGCGCCTTGGTCATGACCGCGAACTCGTCCGGCGCATCCTTGCCGTAACCAAGCGCGTCCCTGATGCTGTCGCCGCCGCAGGCGGCAAGCGAGAGGGACAATGCGCCGAGCACGCTCAGCGCCACGATCCGCCGGCTCTTCGACATCGTCCGGCTCTTCGAATTCAATGACATGTTCCTTGACCCTTGAGGCATCCGCCTCATCGCGTAAGCGGCTTTGCCCCGGCGGCGTTCAGGCACGGTCATCTCCGCGCGCATCGCCGTCTGCATTAACTTGTCCGGCCCCACGCGGCCCGAACATCCCCGGAAAGGCGGAGTCGATCAGGATCAGGCCGACGCCCAAGACAATCCAGATGTCCGCAACATTGAAGATATACCAGTAAAAACCGAAGGCGTGAAAACTAAAAAAGTCAGCGACGGCGCCATGCACAAGGCGGTCGAAAACATTGCCCAGCGCGCCCCCGATGATGAGGCCGATGGCCACCGCCAGCGGCCATTGGAGGCTTCTGGCTAGCCATAATCCGAGCCCGACCACGATGGCCAGCGCGAACAAAATGAGCCCGGCGCGGCCCGCCGCCGTTTCGGCCTGGAAGAGGCCGTAACTGACACCGTGATTCCAGGTGATGATGAGATCGAAAAAAGGCGCGATCTGGACCCGGCCGCGTTCGGCGATGTCGAAGACGTCGAGCATCCACCATTTGTGCAGCCGGTCGAGGCCGAAGGAGGCGAGCGCGACGAGGAGGCCGAGGCCGGAAAAGGGGCCCCAGACCGGCTTGCCGGCAATGTCGATCCTGCGCGCCATTTTTTCCGCTGCCCCTCAGGCCTGTTTCGCCCGGCGGGCGTCGAACTCGATGACCGCCGCCGCATCGCGCGGCGTCAGATCCGGAAAGCCCGCGACGCTGCCGACCTCGGGGAGTATTTTCCACGAGCGGGCGCATTTTTTGCCCTCGGCCGGCTTCGAGACCACGGCGACGCCCGGCACATCGTCCAGCCGGAACGCATCCGCCGGGCCTTCGCCGTCGATCAGCGAGGCGCCGGAGGTGATCGAGATTTCGGCGAGATCGACGCCTGCCATCGCGGCTTTCAACTCGGCGTTCGAGACATAAACGTCGGGCGCGGCTTCGAGGCTGGCGCCGATGCGCTTTTCGCGGCGTTCGACTTCGAGCGCGCCGGTGACGACGCGGCGAAGCTCGCGGATATTGCGCCACTTCTCATCGAGCGCCTCGTTGCGCCAGTCGGCGGGCACGTCGGGAAAGAGCCGCGTATGCACCGTGCCCTCATCGGAGGGGAAGCGCGTCAGCCAGACTTCTTCCGCCGTGAAGCAGAGGATCGGCGCGAACCAGGCCGTCAGCGACATGAAAAGTTCATGCAGCACAGTGCGGCAGGCGCGGCGGCGAACGCTCGACAAGGGATCGCAATAAAGCGCGTCCTTGCGGATGTCGAAGTAGAAGGCCGACAGGTCGATGTTCATGAAGTTCGAGAGCGCGTGGAAGATGCGCTTGAAGTCGTAATCGTCGTAGGCCTTGCGCACCAGCTCATCGAGTTCGGCGAGCTTGTGCAGGATCACGCGCTCCAACTCCGGCATCTCGGCGACGGCGACGCGCTCAGCCTCGTCGAAGCCGGCGAGATTGCCCAAGAGATAGCGGAAGGTGTTGCGGAGCTTGCGATAGGCTTCGACATTCGACTTCAGGATTTCGTTGCCGATCGAGTGATCGTCCCAATAGTCGGTGGAGGCGACCCAGAGGCGCAGGATGTCGGCGCCGTTCTGCTTGATGATGGTCGCGGGCTCGACGGCGTTGCCGAGCGACTTCGACATTTTCAAGCCTTTGTCGGTCAGCGTCATGCCGTGGGTCAGCACTTGGCGGTACGGCGCGCGGCCGCGCGTGCCGCAGCTTTCCAGCAGCGAGGACTGGAACCAGCCGCGATGCTGGTCGGAGCCTTCGAGATAAAGATCGGCGGGCCAGGGCATCTTGCGCGCTTCGAGCACGAAAGCATGCGTCGAGCCTGAATCGAACCAGACGTCGAGAATGTCGGTGACTTTCTCGTAGGCGCCCGCATCGTGGTTGGTGCCTTCAAAGAAATAGCTCACCGGCTTTTCAAACCAGGCGTCGGCGCCTTCCTTCGCGACCGCCTCGACGACGCGGGCATTCACCTTCTCGTCGCGGAGGAGCGAGCCGTCCGTCTTGTGGACGAAGAGCGTCAGGGGCACACCCCAGGCGCGCTGGCGCGACAACACCCAGTCGGGACGGCCCTCGACCATTGCATGGATGCGGTTGCGGCCGCGCGCGGGCACCCAGCGCGTCTTGTCGATTTCAGACAACGCCACGTCGCGGAGCTTGCTTCCGCCCGCCGCCGGAATGGGCGCGTCCATCGAGACAAACCATTGCGCGGTGTTGCGGAAGATCAGCGGCGCCTTGGAGCGCCATGAATGCGGATAGGAATGCGTCAGCTTGCCTTGCGCGAGAAGCGCGCCCGCCTCGATCAGCGCGTCGATGACGGCGGCATTGGCGGTGCCTTCCTTGCCTTGCCGCGTGAGGACAAACTTTCCGGCGAAGAGCGGCACGTCGTCGTAATAGACGCCCTCCTCGTTCACCGTTTCCGGGATGCCCTTCTGGCCGAAGTTCTGCACCCAGATCATGTAGTCGTCCTGGCCGTGGCCGGGCGCGGTGTGGACGAAGCCGGTGCCGGTTTCCTCCGTCACATGGTCGCCCGCGAGCAGCGGCACGTCGAACTCGTAGCCCTGCCCGCGGAACGGGTGGGCGCAGACAACACCATCGAGCGACGGCGCATCGGCGAGGCGCGTCCATTCGGCGATCTTCGCGTCGGCCTTGACCTGCGCAGCGAGACTGTCCGCGATGACGATTTTTTCGCCGACGACAGCCCGCGCGTGCTCGGCCAGCGCCGTCACTTCATAGATGCCGTAGCGGATTTTCGGCGAATAGGAGATGGCGCGGTTTGCCGGGATCGTCCAGGGCGTCGTCGTCCAGATGACGATGGTCGCGGCCTTCAGCGCATCCGGACCTTTCACGACCGGAAAGCGCACCCAGATCGTGCGGCTCTGGTGATCGGCATATTCGACTTCCGCCTCGGCGAGCGCCGTCTTTTCGACGACCGACCACATGACGGGCTTTGAGCCGCGATAGAGCGAGCCGTTCATCAGGAACTTCTGGAACTCGGCGACGATGGCGGCTTCGGCGTCGAAGGTCATGGTAAGATAGGGATTGTCCCAGTCGCCCGAGACGCCCAGCCGCTTGAACTGTTCGCGCTGCACATCGACCCAG
>DASVNC010000027.1:0-6703 GCA_036384055.1 Parvibaculum sp. | reverse complement strand
CGCGCAGACATTGAGCGCCACCTGATGCGCGGCAACCGACGCCGTGCCGAAGTGCCCCATCATCAAGGCGCCGGCGTTGAAGAACATTGCTTCGAAGATCATCGTGAAGCCGATCGGCATGCCGAGCCGGAAAACCTCGCGCAGCTTGTCCCAGACCGGCCGGTGAAAGCGCCGGAAGACGCGGTAGCGCCGGAGTTCCGGTGTCACCAGAATGACGCCGAGCATGGCGAAGAAGCTGAAGGCGAAGGAAATCGCGCTGGCGATCCCCGCGCCCATCAGCCCGAGACGCGGCGCGCCGAAATGCCCGAAGATCAGCGCGTAGCCGAGCGCCGCGTTGAAGACGATGGTGAGGCCCATCACGATCAAGGGCGCGCGCGGCCGCGACAGCGCGGTCGTGTAGCCCCTGAGCACGTTGAAGGCGAGTGTGAAAGGCAGGCCGAAAGCCAGTGCGCGGACGAAATGACCGGCATCGCGGCTCAAACCCGCCGGTTCGCCGAGCGCCAGCAGGATGTAGGTCACGAACCACAGGAACAGCATGAAGAAGGGCGTCATCACGATAACCGCCCAGAGCGCCATGCGCACCGAGGCGCGCACTTCGGCGACGCCGTTGCGCTTGGCGCCCAGCACATGCGCGATCATCGGCGAAACGGCAACCGCCGAGCCCATGCCGAAGAGCCATGCCGCGTAAAAGAGGCTGAGGCCGAGCGCGGAGGCGGCAAGCGCATCCTTGCCATAAGCGCCGAGCATCAGCACGTCGATGGTGCCGACGCCCATTTGCACGAGCTGCGTGATGACGATGGGGCCAGCCAGCCGCGCCAGCGCCCTCGCCTCGGCGAGCCAGGGCTCCCAGCCGTGCCGGGGCTCCGGCGTTCCGGCCGGGCCGTCTGGAAATGTGATTGCCAATGCTTCGGTCATGATCGGGCTTTTCTTGCTTTGAAGCCCGCTGAGCGGCGGCGGAGGAATGCGGTCCAATAAAAAACCCTCCGGAGCGTTCAACGGGCTCGGGAGGGTGGGATCCAGTGGATCGTGCGGGTGTTTAGTCCGCGGAGTCCTCGCGAGTCGACGGCACACACGGCACAGCGTCGCCGTGGGGCGCCTTCATTGCTGTGATCGAGGTGCTGTTCATTGAGAAACTCGCTGCCTCCCGCTGGCCCGATGCCTGCGAGACGAGCATCTGGTTACGCCCGGCCCCGGTTTGAGTCAAGGGATTCGGCTTCCGGCGGGCATCCGCCGGCGCTAGACTGGCCGCAACAAGCATTGAAAAACCGCGGGAGGAATGTATGACCCAGGTGGATCTGGTGATCCGTGGCGGTACGGTTGTCGACGGAACGGGCGGCGCGCCCCGCGAGGCCGATGTCGCCATCGACAGGGGCCGCATCGTCGCGGTGGGCAAGGTGTCCGAGACCGGCCGCGAGGAGATCGACGCCAAGGGTCTTCTCGTCACGCCCGGCTGGGTAGACATCCACACGCATTACGACGGGCAGGTGACATGGGACGAGCGCATGACGCCTTCGTCCATTCACGGCGCGACCACCGTCGTGATGGGCAATTGCGGCGTCGGCTTCGCGCCCGTCCGCAAGAGCGACCATGACCGGCTGATCCGCCTGATGGAAGGCGTCGAGGACATTCCGGGTGCGGCCCTGCACGAGGGCCTCGCATGGAACTGGGAAAGCTTCGCCGACTATCTCGACGCCATCGAGGCGCGCCGCCGCGACATCGACGTCGCGATGCAGGTGCCGCACGGTGCGGTGCGCGTCTATGTGATGGGTGAGCGCGGCGCCAGGCGCGAACCGGCGACGGATGCCGAAATCGCCGAGATGCGGGTGATCGTCCGCGATGCGATCAAGGCGGGCGCCGTCGGCTTCTCGACCTCGCGCACCGTCGCCCACCGCACCAGCGACGGCGACCTGACGCCGACCATCGGCGCCGCCGACAAGGAAATGATCGCGATTGCCGAAGGCCTGAAGGATGCAGGCGCCGGCGTGCTGCAATGGGTGTCCGATTTCCGCGAGATCGACCGGGAGTTCGACCTCGTCGAGGAACTGGTGCGCGTCTCCGGCCGCCCGCTGAGCTTTTCGATGGTGCAGGCCGATGTCGTGCCGGACCAGTGGCGCGATCTGACCAAGCGCCTCGACGCGGCGGCGGGCCGCGGCCTGCCGATCAAGGCGCAGGTGCAGGGCCGTCCCGTCGGTCTGATGCTCGGTTTGCAAGGCTCGGTGCATCCCTTCCTGACGCGGCCGTCCTATCGCGCCATCTCCGAAAAGCCGTTGGCCGAGCGCGTGGCGATCATGCGCGATCCCGCGTTCCGTGCGCAGCTTCTCTCGGAATCCCTCGAGCCCGGCCATCCGTTCCTGAATTCGCTGGCCGGCGCCTATCACAAGATGTTCGATCTCGGCGATCCGCCGAACTACGAGCCGTCGCCCGAAGACAGCATCGGCGCGCGGGCGAAGCGCGAAGGGAAAAATCCCGATGAAATCGTCTATGACATTCTGACCGCCAATGAAGGCCGGAATTTCCTGTTCTTCCCGCTCCACAACTATTTCGACTTCAACCTCGACAACACGCTGACCATGATGCGCAACCCGAACACGCTGTTCGGCCTGTCGGATGGCGGTGCCCATGTCGGCGTCATCTGCGACGTCAGCGTGCCTACTTATATGTTGACGCATTGGTGCCGCGACCGGGTGCGCGGGCCGCAGCTCGACATTCCCTTTGTCGTGAAGAGCCAGACGAAAGACACCGCCGAAGCCGTCGGCTTGATGGATCGCGGCGTCATCGCGCCGGGCTACAAAGCCGATCTCAACGTCATCGACTTTGCGCGTCTCAGGCTGAAGCCGCCGAGCATGATCTACGACTTGCCGTCGGGCGCCCGCCGCCTGATGCAGGAAGCGGAAGGCTATGTGGCGACGATTGTCTCGGGCGAGGTGATCTACCGCGACGGCAAGCCGACCGGCGCGTTGCCGGGCAAGCTCGTGCGCGGCCAGAAGCGCGCGCCCGACCCGTCGCCGATGTCGAGCGCGGCGGAATAAAGATCAGGCGGGTAGCGGCAGCAAAACGCCGCGCGGCGTGCTCGCCGCTTCTGCCTCGATCTGCACTTGCGGCGCTTCGATTTCAAAGAAGCGCGCCGTTCGCTCGGCGATGACTTCCCAGCCCGTCTCGCTCGGCAGCCAATGTGCATGGCCCGCCAGAAGTTCCAGCCGCGCCTTGGTGCCGAAATATTCGGCGGCGCGCAGCGCCATTCTGGCCGGCGTCAGACGGTCGTCGAGGCCCGTCAGCAAAAGCAGAGGGCACTGGATTTTTCGCGCATCGACCAGCGCCGAGCGCCTGGGGTCGAGATACCAGAAGGCGATTTCAAAGAGACTGCGGCCGGATTCCGGAATGAGCGAGGCATAGACATTACGCGCGTCGCGTTCGCTGAGACCATTAAGGACGCCCCATCGCATCGCCCTGTAGGAGGGAAGCTGCGGGCGCCGCCAGAAGCGCGTCGTCATCAGCTCGCGCAGGAAGATGCGGACGACGACCGGATCGAAGGTCAAGAGGGGCGCGCAAGGCGCCGTGCTAAGAAGCGCTGCGCCGCGGACAAGGCCGCGCGCGGCCAGTATCTGGGCGACAAGAGCGCCCATCGAATGGCCGACGATGAAAGGCTTGTGGTCGAGCGTCGCGATCTCGGCTTCGATGTCGGCGGCATAGTCGAGCACGCTCGTCGTGCCGAGCATCGGATGAGGCTCGGCCCCAGGCTCCATATCGTGATGCCTGAGCGTCGGTGTCAGCACGCGGTAGCCGCGATCCTCGAAGAAGGCGCGGAAGTTCGCCCAGACATGCGGACGCGACCACATGCCATGAACGAGGACGATCGTCTGCCCGTTCACTTCCATCTTGCCCGCGGCACGGTCCTGGGTCATGTTAATGTTAACCATTAACGAGCGCGCTCCCGCGCGGGTGCTGCATCTGTGGACAGGAAGAACGGGGAGGGCGGCATAAGCGACGGTACCTGTCGGATTCTCGGGGACTTGGTTCCCCCTACGCAATGAAAATGCGAGCCATCCTGCGTTGCAGGCGGCTTCCGCATGTGTGGGTGCAATTGAACGATAGAAACGCTTACGAAATTACAAACGCAACGCCTGCGGTTATCACGATTATCCGGTATCAGGGCGATGTTCCGCCGTCCCTGACGATGCAGGCGGAGCGACGCTTGATCGCCCGCCCCGTTATCGGCACTCTGCCGATATGGGCGGCGGCGGACATTGAACGGCGAGCAGCAGAGGTCGAAGGACATGGCGGAACGGCGGAAGAAAAGCACACGCGCGGCGACGCGGCCGAAGACGGCGCGCACAGTCGCAAGCACGCGGCGCACCGGCGCGCGCGTGGCGAAGAAGGCGAAAAAGAAAATCGTGAAGGCGGCGAAGGTGACAAAGCCGCGCAAGAAGCTCGCGCCGAAACTGTCGGCCGAGCAGGCGGCGGCCAAGAAGGCGCTCGAGAAGCAGGTGAAGGGCATTTCGCGCGAGATCGACAAGGCGGAGCGCGAGGCGAAGAAGGCGTTGCGCGCGTCGGAAAAACGCTATCGCGGTGTCCTCGGTCAGTTGAAGACCGACCGGGCGAAGCTGCAGCAGCGTTTGAAGACGCTGGCCGCGCAGGGCGAAAACGCATTCGACGAGATCAAGCTGGGCGTCGAAGGCGCCTATCGCGAATTGTCGGAAGCGGTCGTGAAGGCATACGGCCACTTCAGGTAACGAAAATGTGAAGAATGCCGGAAGCGCGGGGCGCCTCGTCGGAGGCCCGGCGCTTCCTTTTATTCAGGGGAAATAAAAAATGAACCGCGTCACCGCCCATACCGGGGCCAAATATCCGATCGTTCAGGCGCCGATGGGCTGGATCGCCCGCGCGCCGCTCGCCTCCGCCGTCTCGAAAGCGGGCGGCCTCGGCATCATCGAAACCTCGTCAGGCGAGACCGATGCCTGCAAGGTCGAGATCGAGAAGATGCTGGCGCTCGGGCTTCCCTTCGGCGTCAACCTGCCGATCCTGTTCCTGCGCGACGACGCGATGCTGCGCTATGTCTGCAATTCCGGCGTCAAGTTCGTGACGACTTCGGCAGGCAGCCCGGCGAAGTTCGTCGCCCCGCTGAAGGAGGCGGGCATCGTCGTCTACCACGCGGTCCCGACGCTTGATGCGGCGGTGAAATGCGCCGAAGCGGGCGTCGACGGCCTCGTCGTCGAAGGCGCCGAGGGCGGCGGCTTCAAGAATCCGGAAGAAGTTTCGACGCTGGTCCTTCTTCAGGCGATCCGCGCCCGCGTCGATATTCCGCTCATCGCGGCGGGCGGCATTTGCGACGGCAAGGGCATGGCAGCCGCCTTCGCGCTCGGCGCCGAAGGCGTCCAGATGGGAACGCGCTTCGTCTCGTCCGCCGAAAGTCCGGTCCACCAGAACTACAAGCTGAAGATTGTCGATGCCAAGGAAACCAGCACCTATGTCCTCAACAAGAAGGCCACACCCTGCATCCGCGCGCTGAAATCGGAGATGCTGAACCCGGTCTACGAAGAAGGCCGCATGCCCGCCGACATCTTCAAGAATATCCGCGGCGTCTATTTCGGCGGCGACATGGAAGCAGCGCCCGCACTGGCCGGCCAGACATCGGGCCTCATCCATGAAATCAAGCCGGTGAAGGAGATCATCGACGAAACCGTCGCCGAGTTCTTCCAGATCACGCAGCGTCTGGGCGCACTGGCGACGGCCCACGCTTTCGGCTGAACTTCGCCATCAATGCAATCGCGGCGCGGCACGCGGAAAATACGTTTCGCCCTGCCGCGCCGCGCCGAAGCGCAAGCCCGCCGCGGCGAGCGCCAGCGCCAGTCTTTGCGCGGGCGTCCACACCGACGAGGCATGGGCGGGCGTGCGCCATTCCGGATCGCAGGCCGCGAGCGGCGTGCCGTCGCGTGCCTGCATCGCGCCGACGAAGGTAAGCAATCGCGCCTCGTCGCTGGTCAGCACCCGCCATTTCGGGCAGGGCACGGCGAGCGGCCGGGCCGTCGCCTTCATCAGCGCCTCGGTCAGTTCGGCGATCAGCGCCGCGCCTTCCGGCATGTCCATCGCATCGAAGGCCCGCTGCACCACCATCGAACGCTGCTTGCCGTCGCCGATATGCGTCCACTGCACGCGCATCGCCCAGGTGACGAACTGCTCGGCAAAGCCAAGCTCCGCCACCGGCTGATCAGCCCTATAGGCCGCCTGGCGGGACGGCATCGGATAGTAAGAACGCTCGGCAGGCCTCATCTCTGTCCTCCATCGGTTGGGAAGACAGGCACATTAATGCACTTGAGAATTAATTGCAAATAAGGATAGAAGGGGCGGGCCAGGCGGCGAGCGACGCCCACGCCTTCAACGTCGTCTTCGATCAGACGCCGCCGGACGAACGCGTCGGCATTCTCGTCGGCTTCATCGACGGTGCGCACGCCGTCGAGATGAGCGCGATGGGCGACAACGCCCGGCGCGAGCATGTCCTCTCCGCGCTCATCGACTACTTCGGCCCGAAGGCCGCCGAGCCCATCGCCTATGACAATCAGGACTGGCTGAGGGAAGACTGGAGCTGCGGCTGCTACGGCGCCTTCATGGCGCCCGGCGTGATGACGCATGTCGGCGACATCATCCGCGAACCCGCTGGCCGCATCCACTGGGCCGGCACCGAAACCGCCACCGAATGGGCCGGCTA
>DASVNC010000026.1:0-2833 GCA_036384055.1 Parvibaculum sp. | reverse complement strand
CCTACGGACGAAGCGGCTGCGCCGGTCACCGCGCATGCAGCGCCAGTGCCTGCGCCGCAGCAACAACTCGCCGCCACCCAGACCGGCCCGCAGGAAGTTCACACCACAATCGCGCTCGACGACGGCGCAACGCTGATGCAGGTGCTGACAGACGCCGGCGCCGACCGCGTCGATGCCTATCATGCGATCGCCGCGCTCCGCCCGGTCTACAGCCCGACCCGGCTGAAGAGCGGCCAGGAAATCTCCCTGACCTTTCAGACGATGCCGGCGGCGACGTCCGACGTCACCGAGACGGGTTCGATTGCAGCCACCCCGGCGTCCCTGACAACAGCGACGACGGACACAGGCGCCCCCGTGGCGCCGGCGAAGCTCCTCACCGCTATTTCGCTGCAGCCTGACTTCGATCGCAAAGTCGAAGTGCGCCGCGGCGAAGACGGCAACTACACTTCGGCTGAAATCCAGAAAGAGCTGACAACCGGCTTTGCCCACGCCAAGGGCACCATCAGCTCCAGCCTTTTCCTTGACGCGCAGCAGGCGGGCATTCCAGCCCAGATCATCGTCGAGATGATCCGCATGTTCTCCTATAGCGTCGACTTCCAGCGCGAAATTCATCCCGGCGACGGCTTCGAGGTCTTCTTCGACCGCAAATACGACGACACCGGCGTTGCCGTGAAAGACGGCGACATCGCCTACGCTTCGCTGACCATTCTCGGCAAACCCCACAAGCTCTGGCGCTACAAGATGGCCGACGGCGGCTGGGATTATTTCGACGAGAATGGCCGCAGCATGAAGAAGTTCCTGATGAAGACGCCCGTCGACGGCGCCCGCATCAGCTCCGGTTTCGGCATGCGCAAGCATCCGATCCTCGGTTTCACCAAGTTCCATGAAGGCGTCGATTTCGCCGCGCCGAAAGGCACGCCGATCTACGCCGCCGGCAGCGGCAAAATCGAGATCGCCGGCTGGGTCAACGGCTACGGCAATTTCGTCCGCATCAAGCATGCAAACGGCTTTGAGACGGGCTATGGCCATATGAGCGCCTTCGCCAAAGGCACCCATGTCGGCGTCACCGTCCATCAGGGCGAAGTGATCGGCTATGTCGGCTCGACCGGCCGCTCGACCGGTCCGCATCTCCATTACGAAATCTCGATCAACGGCAAGAAGGTCAATCCCCTCGGCATCAAGGTGCCGACCGGCACGCAGCTCGCCGGCGCCGATCTGAAGAAATACAAAGGCGTCCGCCAGAAGGTCATGACCGAAATGGCCCAGGCGCCGATGCTGACCACCGTGGCCCAGGCCGCCGACACGGCGAAGGCGAACTGACACCGCCGCATCGGAAACGAAAAAGGGCCGGTCAAACCGGCCCTTTTTGTTTGTCCGCGGCGCAGGCGTTCAGTGGACGACGCGCAAGCCTTCCGGCGGCAGTTCACCCTCGCCGCCTGTGTCGTGCCCGTTGATGACGATGCCCTTCACCGTCGCCGACACAGTCACTGTCTCGCCGTCCTTGATCTTGCCGGCAAGCAGCAATTCGGCCAGCGGGTCCTGCACATTGCGCTGAATGACGCGCTTCAAGGGCCGCGCGCCATAGACAGGATCGTAGCCCGCATCCGCGAGCCATGTCCGCGCGCTCTCGTCGAGATGGATCTGGATCTTCCGGTCCGTCAGCAGCTTCTGCAGGCGCCCCATCTGGATGTCGACGATGGCGTCCATCTGGTCGCGCGTGAGGCGATGGAACAGCAGGATTTCGTCAAGCCGGTTCAGGAATTCCGGCCTGAACCGCGACCGGACGACCTCCATCACCTGCTCACGCACCCCCTCCACATCGCCGCCCTCGGCCAGATATTCCGCGCCGAGATTGGACGTCATGATGATGAGCACGTTCTTGAAATCGACCGTGCGGCCCTGCCCGTCGGTCAGCCTGCCGTCGTCAAGCACCTGCAACAGCACGTTGAAAACGTCGGGATGCGCCTTCTCGACCTCGTCGAACAGGACGACCTGATATGGCCGGCGCCGCACCGCCTCGGTGAGCGCGCCGCCTTCCTCATAGCCGACATAGCCGGGCGGCGCACCGATGAGGCGGGCCACCGAATGCTTCTCCATGTATTCCGACATGTCGAGGCGGCAGATCGCCTGATCGTCGTCGAAGAGGAAGGACGCCAGCGCCTTGGTCAGCTCCGTCTTGCCGACGCCAGTCGGCCCGAGGAAGAGGAACGAGCCGATGGGACGGTTGGGATCCTGCAGCCCCGCGCGCGCCCGGCGCACGGCGCGCGACACCGCGGACACGGCTTCCGCCTGCCCGATGACGCGCCGGGAAAGCTCCGCCTCCATGTTCATCAGCTTCTCGCGCTCGCCTTCCAGCATCTTGTCGACCGGAATGCCGGTCCAGCGGGAGACGACCTGCGCGATATGCGCTTCCGTCACGGCTTCATCGACGAGCGCGCCCGTCGCCGCCACCTTCTCGGTCTCGGCGAGCTTCTTTTCAAGCGACGGAATGATGCCGTAAGCGATTTCCGACGCTCGTTCGAGCTTGCCGGCGCGCTGCGCCTGCGTCAGCTCGTTGCGGGCGTTGTCCAGCTCTTCCTTGATCTTCTGGGCGCTGGCGAGCTTCGATTTTTCCGCTTGCCAGTTCGCCGACAGATCGGCCGATTTCTTTTCGAGATCTGCAAGCTCCGCCTCGATCTTTTCCAGCCGGTCCTTCGACGCCTCGTCCTTTTCCTTTTTCAGCGCCTCGCGCTCGATCTTGAGCTGGATGACGCGGCGGTCGATTTCGTCCAGCGCCTCGGGCTTGGAATCGACCTGCATCCGCAAGCGGCTCGCCGCCTCGTCCATCAGGTCG
>DASVNC010000025.1:0-6778 GCA_036384055.1 Parvibaculum sp. | reverse complement strand
CGCCGCGCGTGCCGTCGCCGCCGCGCTCGAGAACGAAGGCGCGCCGGAAATCCGCATCGTCAACCGGACGCGCGCCCGCGCCGTCGCGCTCGCCTCCGACCTGAGACTCGAAGCGCCGCGCATCTTCGATTGGGAAGAGGCTGCCGCCGCGCTCGACGGCGCGAACCTTCTCGTCAACACGACGGCGCTCGGCATGAAGGGCGAGAAGAACCTCGCCCTGCCGCTCGACGCCCTGCCCAAAACGGCGCTTGTGACCGACATCGTTTATACGCCGCTCGTAACCGGCCTCCTCAAGGCCGCCACCGCACGTGGCAACCGCACGGCCGACGGGCTCGGCATGCTGCTTCACCAGGCGGTGCCCGGTTTCGAGGCCTGGTTCGGCATCAGGCCGGACGTCACGCCGGAATTGCGCGCGCTCGTGCTGGCGGATATGGGTGAGAGCACCGACTAAACACGCTTCGGGGACAGAATGCTGCTCATCGGCCTCACCGGCTCGATCGGTATGGGAAAATCGGAAACGGCGAAAATGTTCGCCCGCCTCGGTGTGCCGGTTTACGACGCCGACGCCGCCGTCCATGCGCTTTACGCCAAGGGCGGCGCGGCGGTTGCGCCGGTCGCCGAGGTCTTTCCTTCCGCCGTCATCGATGGCGCGGTCGACCGGCAGGCTTTGTCCCGCGCCGTTCTCGGCCTGCCCGATCAGATGAAGAAGCTCGAAGCCATCGTCCATCCGCTGGTCGGCCGCGCTCAGCTCGAATTCCTGAAAGAAGCGAAGGCCGGCGGCCATCAGGCGGTTCTGCTCGACATCCCGCTGCTCTACGAAACGGGCGGCGAGACGCGCGTGGATATTGTAGTCGTCGTTAGTGCGCCATACCATATACAGGAAGCCCGGGTGCTGGCCCGGCCCGGCATGGACATGGCGAAATTCGCCGCCATCCACGCCAAGCAGGTCCATGACGATGAGAAGCGCAAGCGCGCCGACTTCATCGTCGAGACCGACAAGGGCCTCGACCACGCCTTCGATCAGGTGAAGGCGGTCGTCGCCGCGCTGAAGGGCCGCGAGGGCAAGGCGCTGAAAGACCGGCTCGGGGAATAAGAAACTCGGGGACTAAGAAAGAAGAGATGCGGCAGATCGTTCTCGACACCGAAACCACGGGCCTTTCGCCGGACACGGGCGACCGGCTGGTGGAAATCGGCTGTCTGGAACTGATGAACCATGTCGCCACCGGCGCGAGCTTCCACCGCTACATCAATCCGGAGCGCGATGTCCCGAAGGGCGCCTTCGACGTCCACGGGCTCTCCGAGGAATTTCTGCGCGACAAGCCGAAATTCGCCGAGATCGCCGAAGAGTTCCTCGAGTTCATCGGCGACGCGCCATTGGTCATTCACAACGCTTCCTTCGACATGGGCTTCATCAATGCCGAGCTGAAGCGCGCCGGCCGCGGCGCCCTGCCGTTCGACCGCGCCGTCGATACGCTGGCGATCGCGCGCAAACGGTTTCCCGGCGCGCAGAACAGCCTCGATGCGCTCTGCCGCCGCTTCAACGTCGACAACTCGAACCGCGTCAAACACGGCGCGCTGCTCGATGCGGAGCTGCTCGCCGAGGTCTATCTGGAAATGATGGGCGGCCGGCAGCCTGGTCTCGTCCTTGACGCCAGCATCGCCAATGCCCGCGCCGCCGCCGGAACGGTCGAGCGCCGCGCCAGGCCTGCGCCGCTTGCAGCCCGTCTCACCGGCGAAGAACGCGCGGCCCATGAGGCTTTTATCGCCACCCTCGGCGGCGCGCCGCTCTGGCTCGGCCCGAAATCCTGAAACATATCCGTCCGTAGACGGAGCGATTGGCTCAGTTCGGCTTGTCGCCGCCCGCCGATGCGCGCCGTTGCTGATAGAGCCCGACGAAATCGATCGGGTCGATCATCAGCGGCGGGAAGCCGCCGTCCCGCGTCACGTCGGCGATGATCCGCCGCGCGAAAGGGAAGATCTGACGCGGGCATTCGACCAGCAGCACCGGCTCGAGATTTTCCACCGGAATGTTCTCCAGCCGGAAGAGCCCGCAATATTGCAGCTCGACGAGGAACATCACCTCGTCCTTCATCTTGGCCTCGACATCGACGCCCAGCGTAATCTCGAAATCGGTATCGCTGAAACGGCGCACATTGACGTCGACCTGAACGCCGATCTGCGGCTGCTCGGAGGGCTGCCCGAGCGTCGCCGGCGCGTTCGGATTCTCGAAGGAGAGATCGCGCACATACTGGGTCAGGATGCGCATATGCGGCGTCGCCTCGCCGAAGGGCGCGCCTGGAACATTTTGATCGGACATGGGCCCCTCGCGGTCGTGCTGGCTCGTGGAGCCCGCTGGCTAACACGGAACGGCCATCGCCGACAAGGAGACGAACGCCCCGGCGCCCATCGGCTTTGTCCACGAAGGACGCTTTTCGCCCAACCGGTGGAAAAAGCGGTGCATTTGCCCTAACTTGAAGGAACCACGCAGACAATGCGAAACGGTCGCGGATGGCGGGGCCCGCGGCGCGGTCGCTGCGCCCGAAAAAGGCGCGCTTTCTGAAAGGTGGCCCTGATGGGCGAAACGTCGATGGTCCTGAACCTGATCCTGCTTGCGGTCGCCGTGGGCGTCTTCCTCAAGCTCCGCAGCGTGCTCGGCCGGCGCACCGGCACCGAGCGCCCGCCCTATGATCCCTATACCGCCCGCGAAAAGCCGGGCATGGGCCGTCCCGCCGACGAGGGAAAAGTGATCGCGCTCCCCAAGCGCGTCGCGCCGCCGGCGGATGCCGATCAGAGCGGCATCGATCCCTATCCGCAGCGCGAGCCTTATGTGGTGAAGAGCCCCTGGGCCGGCATCGCGCCGGAAGGTTCGGACCTTGCTGCCTCGCTGAGCGCGATTGCCGCCGCCGACCGCCGCTTCGACGCCGAGGCTTTTCTGTCGGGCGCGCGCGCCGCTTATGAAATGATTGTGACGGCTTTCGCCGAGGGCGACCGCAAGGCGCTGACGCCGCTTCTCGACGATCATGTCTATCGGAGCTTCGAAGGCGTCATCGCAGGCCGCGAGACGCGCGGCGAGCATGTTGAACAAACCTTCATCGGCATCGGCAAGGCGGACCTTGTCGCCGCCTCGCTCGCGGACCGCCGCGCCCGCCTGACGGTCAAATTCACCAGCGAGCTCACCTCGTCGGTCAAGAACAAGGACGGTGTCGTCATTGAGGGCGATCCCGTCACGGTGCGTCAGGTGACGGACGTCTGGACCTTCGAACGCGATGTGAAGGCGACCGATCCGAACTGGCGTCTCGTCGCGACCGGTTCGGAAGGCTGACGCGCCGGTCATGAGCGCGCGCGCGGGAAAGATCGCCGGATATGCTCTGGCGCTTGGCTTTTTGTTTCTGCCGGGCTGCGGCGTCAGCGCCGCGCCCGCAGGCGGGCTGGAGGGCGGGGACACGCAAACGCATCGGGGCCTGAGTTTTGCCGATCTCGACGGCTGGTCGAGCGACGATCAATCGGCGTCGCTGCTGGCCTTCCGCCGCTCCTGCGCCCGCATCGTCGAACTGGACGGCGACGCCTTGCTCGATCCGAAATCGTCCGCTTCGATCTACGGCACCGCCGGAGACTGGCGCGCCGCCTGCGAAGCCGCCGCCCATGTTGCGCCGGGCGCGGGAGCTGCGCGCGCCTATTTCGAGCGCTGGTTTGCGCCTGTCCGCCTCGGCGACAGCGGCGCGTCCCTTTTCACCGGCTATTACGAACCCGAGATGAAGGGCGCGCTGGCGCAAGGCGGGCCCTACCAGACGCCCGTCATTGCCATGCCGCCGGCCTTCGCGGCGATGCGCGCGGCGGGCGAGCCCTTGCCGACGCGCGCCGAGATCGAAGACATGATGGCGTCGGGGAAACTCGACGCTGCCGGCGTCGCGCTGGTCTGGCTCGCCGATCCGGTCGATGCTTTCTTTCTGCACGTGCAGGGCTCGGGCCGCGTCCGCCTCGAAGACGGCCGCGTCATGCGGCTTGCATTCGCGGCGAAGAACGAGCGGCCCTACACCTCGATCGGCAAGCTCCTGATCGAGCGCGGCGCGATTGCAAAAGACGACGTCTCGATGCAGACGATCCGCGCCTGGCTCGAAGCCCATCCCTCAGAGATCCACCCGCTGCTCCGCCAGAACCAGTCCTATATCTTCTTCAAGCGCCTCGATGATGGCATGGACCCCGCCCTCGGTCCGCCCGGCGCCGAGAAGGTCAACCTGACGCCGGGGCGCAGCCTCGCGGTCGACCGCAGTCTTCACCCTTTGGGCTCGCTCTATTGGCTGGACACCACCGTGCCCGTCGCCCGCGAGGACAATGCCGCGCCCTTCCGCCGCCTGATGGTGGCGCAGGATACCGGCACCGCCATTCGCGGCCTGCAACGCGGCGATGTCTTCTGGGGCTTCGGCGCCGACGCCGCCGAAATCGCGGGGCGGATGAAACAGCCGGGCGAACTGATCGCGCTCCTCCCCCGCAGCCTCGCGCCGGGCGGCGATTGAGATGGCGGGCGAGGGTGGCGACAAGCCGAAGCCCCGCAAATCCCGCACCCGCGGGCTGAGCGAAGACGAACACAAGCTCTGGCATGCGGTGGTGAAGGACGCCAAGCCTCTTCCCCGCGCCCGGTCGGCAACCCCCCACGCCGAACCGCTGGCCGCACCGGCGCAGAAACCGGATGTCGTTTCGGTATCGAAAAAGATACCCGCCATTAGTTCCGTTTCCGTAACAACAAAGCCTTTGCCCACGCCTGCGAGCCCGCCGCCGCTGACCGGCCTCGACCGCCGCACCAGCCAGCGTCTGGCGCGCGGCCAGATCGAGGCCGAGGCGACCTTCGATCTTCATGGCCATGCCCGCGAGGAAGCCCGCGGCCTCTTGCTGGGCTTTCTCGGCCGGGGCCGGGCGCGGGGCTTGCGCTGTGTCCTGGTCATCACCGGCAAGGGCGAAAGCCCCTTCACCCGCCACACGCTCCATAGCGCCCGCTACCACGAAGCCGCCGATCATTCGGGCGTGCTGCGTTCGGCGCTACCAGGCTGGCTTGGCGAGGCGGAGTTCCGCGCTCATGTCGCGGGCTTCCAGCCGGCCCATCCGCGCCACGGCGGCGGCGGCGCCTTCTACATCTGGCTGCGCAAAAAACGATGACGCCCTTCGGACAGAAACTTCGCGACCTGCGAACGGCGCGCGGCGTGACGGCGAAGGACATGGCCGCCGCGCTTAGGGTGACGCCCGCCTATCTCTCGGCGCTGGAGCATGGCCGGCGCGGCCGCCCGAGCTGGCGGCTGGTCCAGGCGATCATCGGCTATTTCAATGTGATCTGGGACGAGGCGGAGGAAATCGAGCGTCTCGCCCGCCTGTCCCATCCGCGCATCGTCATCGACACCTCGGGCCTCGATCCGAAAGCGACCGAACTCGCCAACCGCCTGGCCGAAGGCATCGCGCATTTTTCACCGGCCGACATCGAGCGCCTGCTCGAAATCCTGCCGGCAAAACCGCGCCGCAAGCCGCCGCCTGCCGCCAGCCGTCCTCGCTGAACGAGAAACCTGCGCCCGCCGCCGATTCACGCTGCGCGAATGTCGTCCATACACACGAAATCCGCGCCATGCGGCGTGGCCGGCGGACTCGCGACCCGCCGAAAAATTCCGTCATGCGGATTCGCGCTTAGAGAATGAATTTCGACAGGTCGGCGTTCTTGGCGAGGTCGCCGATATGGAGATGCACATAGGCCGCATCGACGGTCACCGTCGTGCCGCCGCGGTCGGTCGCCGCGAATGAAATCTCGTCCAGCACCCGCTCCATGACGGTGTGCAGCCGCCTCGCGCCGATATTCTCGACCGAGGCGTTCACATCGGCGGCGATCGTCGCAATCGCCTCGATGCCGTCGGCGGTGAAATCGAGCGCCACGCTCTCCGTCTCCATCAGCGCCACATATTGCTTGATGAGGCTTGCTTCTGGCTCGGTCAGAATGCGCACGAAGTCCTCGCGCGACAGCGCCTTGAGTTCGACGCGGATCGGCAGGCGGCCCTGCAGTTCGGGCAGGAGGTCGGATGGCTTGGCGATATGGAAAGCACCCGACGCGATGAAGAGAATGTGATCGGTCTTCACCGGACCATGCTTGGTGGAAACCGTGGTCCCTTCGATGAGCGGCAGCAGGTCGCGCTGCACGCCCTCGCGGCTGACATCGGCGCCGCGGCCTTCCGAGCGGGCGCAGATCTTGTCGATCTCGTCGAGAAAGACGATGCCGTTCTGCTCGACGGCGCGCACGGCCTCCTGCGTCAGCTGGTCCTGGTCGAGCAGCTTGTCGGATTCTTCCGCGATCAGCACCGTGTAGCTGTCGCGCACATTCATTTTGCGCGCCTTGGTGCGCCCCGCCCCGAAGGCTTTGCCGAACATGTCGCCGAGATTGACCATGCCGACCTGCGCGCCGGGCATGCCCGGAATGTCGAAACTCGGCATCCCGCCCTGATCGGCGACATCGACCTCGATCTCTTTCTCGTCAAGTTCGCCCTCGCGCAGCTTGCGGCGAAAACTCTCCCGCGTCGCCTCCGACGCGCCCTTGCCGACCAGCGCATCGAGCACGCGGGTCTCGGCCGCCAGATGCGCCTTCGCCTGTACGTCCTTGCGCTTCTTTTCGCGCACCATCGCAATGCCGATTTCGATGAGGTCGCGGACGATCTGCTCGACATCGCGGCCGACATAGCCGACCTCGGTGAACTTCGTCGCCTCGACTTTCAGGAACGGCGCTTCGGCGAGCTTCGCCAGCCGCCGGGAG
>DASVNC010000024.1:0-2813 GCA_036384055.1 Parvibaculum sp. | reverse complement strand
CTGAAACCCTTCTGCGCCATCTATTCGACATTTCTCCAGCGCGCCTACGATCAGGTGGTGCATGACGTGGCGATCCAGCGTCTGCCCGTGCGCTTCGCCATCGACCGCGCCGGTCTCGTCGGTGCCGACGGGCCGACCCATGCGGGTTCCTTCGATGTCGCCTACCTGACCTGCCTGCCGGATTTCGTCGTCATGGCCGCCGCCGACGAGGCGGAGCTGAAGCACATGGTTGCGACCGCCGTTGCGATAAACGACCGTCCGTCGGCCTTCCGTTATCCGCGCGGCGAAGGCGTCGGCGTCGAGATGCCGGCCATCGGCACGCCGCTCGAAATCGGCAAGGGCCGCATTCTCCGCGAAGGTGCCAAGGTCGCCATCCTGTCGCTCGGCACGCGCCTGGCGGAATCGCTGAAGGCGGCGGAGCAACTGGCCGCACTCGGCCTTTCAACCACGGTCGCCGATGCGCGCTTCGCCAAACCCATCGACGAGGAACTGGTCGCGCGCCTCGCCCGCGAACATGAAGTGCTGATTGTCGTCGAGGAAGGATCAGTCGGCGGTTTCGGCAGCCACGTTCTCGATTTCCTTGCCCGCATCGGCGCGCTCGACCGGGGCCTGAAGGTCCGCCCGATGCGCTTCCCCGATGTGTTTCTCGATCACGACAAGCCCGAGAAGATGTACGAGACGGCGGGCCTCAACGCGCCCGCCATCGTCGAAACGGCGCTTTCGGCCTTGGGACTCCAGAACGAAATCGCCGAACTCGCCGCGATCCGGGCCGCGGCGTTGAAGACGTAGCTCAACTTTTTCTTCTTCACCTTTATTCGTCATGGCCCGGCTTGACCGGGCCATCCACGACTATCTTCTATGGACAACGGCGTGGGTGCCCCGGTCGAGCCGGGGCATGACGGAGGGGGAGGATGGAAAAGAAAACGAACGATCAATCCCCCCCGCGCAAACGTCTCGATCAGCTTCTGATCGAGCGCGGCCTTTTTGCGTCCCGCACCCGGGCGCGTGCCGCCATCGCCGACGGTCTCGTGCTGGTCGATGGCAGGGCCGCGCTGAAGGCGTCCCAATCCGTCGATGAGCATGCCGCGCTCGATGTCGATCCGCGCGCCACGCTCTATGTCTCCCGGGCCGCGCAAAAGCTCGCCCATGCGCTCGACAGCTTCGCCATCGATCCCGCAGGCCTCGATTGCCTCGATGTCGGCGCCTCGACAGGCGGCTTCACGCAGGTGCTGCTCGAACGCGGTGCAAGGCACATCACGGCGGTCGATGTCGGTCACGCCCAGCTTGCCGCCGAGATCGCAGCTGACCCTCGCGTCACCTCGATTGAAGGGCTCAACGCCAAGGATCTTTCCGCCGCTCATCTATCCGGCCCCGTCGGCCTCATCGTCTGCGATGTCAGCTTCATCAGCCTGAAGAAGGCGCTTCCCGCCGCATTGGCGCTTGCAGGCCCGGGCGCCTTTCTCATCGCGCTCATCAAGCCGCAGTTCGAGGTCGGACGCGGCCGGCTCGGAAAAGGCGGTATCGTCAAGGAGCCTGCGCTTCATGCGGAAGTCTGTGAAGCGATATCCGAATGGCTTGCGGGACTTCCCGGCTGGCGCGTGATCGGTATCACCGACAGCCCGATCAAGGGCGGCGACGGCAATACTGAATTTCTGATCGCGGCCTCCTTTGACAAAGAAACGTAATGACTGAAAACGTCACCATCTCCTCCCTCGGCCATCTCGGCGACGGCGTTGCCGAAACGCCGGCGGGCGAAATCTTCGTGCCTTTCGTCCTGCCGGGCGAGGAGGTGAGTATCGGCAATATCGATGCCGGACGCGCCGAGCTGCTGAAGGTGCTGACGCCGTCCTCCGCCCGCATCGCGCCGGCCTGCCGGCATTTCAAAACCTGCGGCGGCTGCGCGCTTCAGCATGTCGAAGCCTCGGCTTACGCCGTCTGGAAACGCGAGCAGGTCGTTGCGGCGCTAAGCCCTCGCGGCATCGAGGTCGAAGTTGTGCCGCTTGCAACGGCCCGCCCGCGCAGCCGCCGCCGCGCCACCTTCGCCGCGACGCGCACCAAAAAAGGCGTGACGCTCGGCTACTACGCGCGCGGCAGCCACACCATCATCGCCATCGGCGAATGCCCGCTGGTCGTCCCCGAAATCGAACAGGCGCTTGCGAGCCTCGCGCATCTGGTCGAGCCGGGCCTTTCGCGCAAAGGCCGCGCCTCCGTTTCCGTGACCGCGACGGCGACCGGCCTCGATGTCGCCGTCACCGGCGGCAAGGCGGCGACCGAAGGCACGCTGCGCGCCGAACTCGCCAGGCGCGCCGCCGTGATGGACCTTGCGCGCCTCACCTGGGAAGGCGATGTGCTGGCCGAACGCCGCCCGCCCGCCGTCGATCTCTCGGGCCTGAAAGTCGCGCCGCCGCCCGGCGCATTTCTGCAGGCGACCGCCGAAGGCGAGGCCGAACTCGTCCGTCTCGTCCTCGAAGGCGTCGGCGAGGCAAAGCGTGTCGCCGATCTCTTCGCCGGCTGCGGCACATTCACGGCGGCGCTGGCGAAACGCGCTTCGGTGCTCGCCGTCGAAAGCGAGAAGCCGCAACTCGCCGCGCTGGACCGCGCGCTCCGCATGCAAGGCCCGGCGCTCGGCCTGAAGCCCGTCGAGCTTCTGACGCGCGATCTGTTCCGCCGTCCGATGCTTCCCTCCGAACTCCTGAAGACCGATGCGGTCGTCTTCGATCCGCCCCGCGCGGGTGCGGCGGCGCAAGCCGAAATGCTGGCGAAGTCCGCCGTTCCGGTCGTCATCGGCGTCTCCTGCAATCCGGCCACTTTCG